>NZ_LIRG01000246.1 GCF_001419695.1 Streptomyces prasinopilosus | reverse complement strand
CGGCCACCGGGGCCGCGGCGAACCCCGCCCCGGGGGTTCCCGCCGCGGCGCCCGCCCTGCCGTGGACCGCGGTCACCGACGAGGGGGAGGCCGACCGCTGGCCGGCCGACTCCGCCGAGGCACCGGGTCCCGACACGTTCCCCGGGTCCGCCGGGGCGGCGGACACCACGCCCGGCGGGCTGCCCCGGCGGCGCGGCGGCAGACGGGCCGGGACGGAGCCGCGGCAGACCGGACGGCCCGGGCACGGCGGGCGGAGCACCGTCACCGCCGTGCCGCCGGACGCGTCCTTCACCGGACTCGCCGCCTTCGCCACCGCCGGCCGCGACATCGCGGGACGCGACGCGGGGGAGCGCGGTCGCGTGGAGCGTGAATCCGCAGAGCGCGCCACCGGCGCGGCGCCCGCGGCGGCCGCCGGTGGCACCCCCGCAGGACGTGAGTACACGAAGCACCGCACCGAGGAGAGCGACCACACCCCATGACACACCAGGGAAACGACGTGAGCTGGGCGCTCCGCGATCTCGTCGAGAGCATCCAGGAGATCCGCTTCGCCCTCGTGGCCTCCAGCGACGGCAAGGCCATCACCTCCTTCGGGGCGGAGGACCCCGACGACGTGGACCGCTTCGCGGCCGTGGTCGCCGGCCTGCAGGCCCTGGCCCAGCCGGTCGCCGAACAGTTCCCCGCCTACGGGGGCCAGCTGCGGCTGGCGATGATCGAGGTCGACGGCGGCCACCTCTTCGTGGTCCGGGCGGGCGTGGAGACCTACCTCGGCGTCCTCGCCCGCGAGGGCCTGGACCAGGGACTGCTCGGACACCAGATGAGGGACCTCGCCCGCAGGATGGGCGAGCTGCTCGGCACCACCGTGCGCCAGGAGGAGCACTCTGGATGAGTGCCCCCCGCCGGCCGTCGGACCCGTCCGGTCTCGAGCGCTACTACGTCCTCACCGGCGGGCGCAGCGGACCGGGCGGTTCGGCGTCGAGTCTCGACGTGGCGACCCTCGTCGTCTCCCGCTCGGACCCCGTCCCGGGGATGCAGCACGAACACGAGGAGATCATCCGGCGCTGCCGTGAACCGCTCTCCGCGGCCGAACTCGGCGCCCACCTCGGGCTGCCGTTCAACATTCTCGCCGTCCTGCTGTCGGACCTGCTGGACACGGGCCGCGTCGAAGCCCGTGACCCCGTCCCGGCCCACGACGCCGGCCGCGGGCCCGACCTCGCGCTCCTCGAGGAGGTACTCAGTGGACTTGAAAGGCTTTGACCAGGCCGGCCGGCACGCGGCCGGGGACACCCGCTCGGTGAAGGTGATGATCGCCGGCGGCTTCGGTACCGGGAAGACCACGATGGTCCGGTCGGTCAGCGACATCAAGCCGCTCACCACCGAGGAGACCCTCACCCAGGCCAGCGCCGGTGTCGACCGGCTCATCGGCGTCGCCGACAAGACGGAGACCACCGTCAGCCTGGACTTCGGCAAGATCGGCCTCAACGACAGCCTGGTGCTGTACCTGTTCGGCACGCCCGGCCAGGAGCGGTTCTGGTTCCTGTGGAACGGGCTGTTCAAGGGGGCGCTCGGCGCGGTCGTCCTGGTCGACACCCGGCGGCTGGCCTCCAGCTTCCGGGCGATCGAGGAGATGGAACGGCAGAACGTGCCCTTCGTCATCGCCCTCAACGTCTTCCCCGACTCCAGGGAGTATCCGGTGGACGAGATCCGGGACGCCCTGGACATCCCCGGGCACATCCCGGTCGTCGCCTTCGACGCCCGCGACCGGTCCGCGAGCCGCGACGTGCTCGTCGCCCTCGTCCACCACCTCAGGGACCGTTCGGCCACGGCCGCGGAGTCCCGGTGAACGACCCTGCCGGGACCGCCCCAGGCCAGCCGCCGGGTGTCGACCAGGACCACCGCGCCCAGCGCCCCCTTGAACCGCCCGTTCCACAGCAACCAGACCCGCGCCTGCCCG
>NZ_LIRG01000245.1 GCF_001419695.1 Streptomyces prasinopilosus | reverse complement strand
CCGCGCGGATGTACGACTGGTACCTGGGCGGCAAGGACAACTACCCCGTCGACGAGGCCATGGGCCGCCAGATGCTCGCCCTCGACCCGAGGGTGCCCGTGATGGCACGGGTGAACCGGGCCTTCATGCAGCGCGCCACGCGCTGGCTCGCCGGCCGGGGCATACGGCAGTTCCTCGACATCGGCACCGGCATCCCCACCGAGCCGAACCTCCACCAGGTCGCCCAGGAGATCGCCCCCGACGCGCGCGTCGTCTACTGCGACAACGACCCGATCGTGCTCGCCCACGCGGGCGCGCTGCTGCGCGGCACCGACGAGGGCGTGACCGAGTACCTCCAGGCCGACGTGCGCGACCCGGAGAGCATCCTGGAGGGCGCGCGGAAGGTCCTCGACTTCGACCGGCCCGTCGCCCTCTCCCTCATCGCGCTGCTGCACTTCGTCCCCGACGAGGACGGCGCCCACGAACTGGTCGCCCGGCTGCTCGCCGAACTGCCCTCCGGCAGCCACCTGGTGATCTCCCACGCGACGCCCGACTTCACCCCCGAGGAGTCCAGGGCGGCCACCGAGAAGCTCAAGGCCGCGGGCGTCACCCTGGCCCTGCGCTCCCGCGAGGAGTTCACCCGCTTCTTCGACGGCCTCGAACTGGTCGACCCCGGCGTCCAGGTGCCCCACCTGTGGCACCCCGAACTGGGCGAGCCCGTACCCGGCCAGGACGACGGGGTGATCCCGGGGTACGGGGCGGTGGGACGCAAGGCCTAGAGGTCGTCCCGTTCGGCTCGGCAGGCCGTCGGCCGTGGCGGGGATCGGTGAAGGAGGTCAGCCGGAATACGCCGGAAACAGGCAACAGGCCGGTAAGGGTGCTCCGTCCGGGTGAACGCCGCAGAGGCGGTTCATCGGGGGTCTCCCCAGGTGGCGCGGGGTTCACCGGCCGTAGGGCAGGGAAGACGCGTGCTACGTCTGGGTGACGGGTCGGGATCATGCGGCACATGGCTTCGGTGGAACGTACCGCGTACCCGCGGTTCAAGCGCACGGTCTCCTCTCGCGAATTGCATGAGTCGTTTACCCCGGGGCCGTCCGAGGTGGCGTGGGCACAGGGGAAGGCGCGGTCGGCGGAGCATGTGCCGGCGCTGGTGGTGTTGCTGAAGAGCTACCAGAAGCCGGGCTGTTTCCCGGACTTGGCCGAGGTGCCGGAGCTGGTGGTCGGGCATGTGCGCGGTCTGCTGGGGCTGGGCGAGGGGGGCGCCCACGCATGACTCCGCCCGTACGCTGCGGCATCACCGTACGGTCGTGCGTGAGCGGCTCGGTGTCGTCTCCGACCAGGAGAAGGCCCGCGAGATCGCCGCCGCGGCGATCTACGAGGCCGTGCAGACCAAGGACAACCCGGCGGACCTGATCAACGTGGCGCTGGAAGAGCTGGTCAAGGCCAGGCTGGAGCTGCCCGGCTACACCACGCTGGATGAGACGGCCGCGGCGATCCGGACCAAGGTGAACGAGGACTTCTTCGCGCGGGTCGTATCGCGCATGGACGAGGTGGAGCAGGTCCGGTTGCTCGCGCTGCTACGAGTGGTGGCGGGCTCGCGCAGCAAGTTCGACGAGCTGAAGCGGCCGGCGAAGGCGCCGACGGTCTCCCATTTGCGCGACGCTGCCTGTCTTCGGGCTCGCGCACATGCTCGGTGTTCAGCTGCTGCCGCGCATCCGCAACTGGAAGGACCTGACCTTCTTCCGGGTCAGCCCCACGGTGAAGTACCAGCCCATCGACCCGCTGTTCGGCGATCCGGAGAAGGACGTCATCAACTGGCGGCTGATCGAGAACCATTTCGAAGATCTCATGCGCGTGGTGCTGTCCATCCGCGAGGGGAAGCTCTCCTCGGCCGCGCTGCTGCGACGCCTGGGCAACGAGTCCCGCCGCAACCGCATCTACCAGGCGTACCAAGAGCTCGGCCGCGTGATTCGCACCATCGTGCTCCTGCGGTTCTTGTCGGAGCCGGGGCTGCGGGAGTCGATCCAGGCGATGACGAACAAGGTCGAGGCGTTCCACAGGTTCAGCAACTGGCTGATGTTCGCCTCCGACATCCTCCAGGACAACGACCCCGTACACCAGGAGAAGATCATCAAGTTCAACGAGCTGCTCGCGAACTGCCTCATCTTCCACACTGCCCAGGACATCACGAAGGTGGTCAACGACCTCGTCGACGAGGGCCGGGAGGCCGACCCCGTCGACCTGGCAACCGTCACGCCGTACATCACCAGCAAGATCCGCCGCTTCGGGACTTGGCACCTGGACATGGAGCCGCCCGAGCAGGAGGCCATGGGGCGGCTGAGGACGGCCGCCTGAGCAGGGGCCCGTGCGAGCTGATCGGTGAAACCGCGCAGGTCACCGAGTTGCCAGGCATCCCGGGCGGGGGCCGTCACTCTCCCCGTCCGGGACGCCTGGGTCTGCGGTCCTCTTCAGGGTCTGGGCAGTGATAGGCCGGGCATCTGCGGGTGACGCAGGTGCCGCCCGCCGTCGTAAGCATGCAGCCGGAACGTCGCCGGTCGGCCGGCGGCGTCGTAGGCGCTCAGGATCGTCTTGATGCGGTCCCACAGCTTGAGCGGGCCGCCTTAACGCACATCCCATCCGCTGCCGTGCGGGGTGAGGGTGGCGGCGGAGCCGGTGACGACGTCGACCAGGTGGACCCCACCTCCCCGACTTCTGTCATCTGTGCGTCCGGCACCGCGCACTGGGCGAGGAACCGCAGGTGGAATGCCTCCTCGGTCGGGGCGCTGATCCGCTCCGGGCTGCGCCGGGCCGCCTGCCCCTTCTCAGGGAGGCCGGCGGCCCAGTGGGCTGGGTTGCCGAAGACGGGGGCGGTGTGGTTCCGCGCGGACATGAAGGAGACCGTGCCGCCCAGCAGCTGGCCCTCGGCGGTGCCGTCGGCTGCCTCGGGCCGGTTCCAGATGCTGGTGCTGACGGGTGATCTACTCGGTGTGCAGCACCGAGGCGATGGTCATCCGGGCCGCCGACCGGGCCGGGACCAGGGCGCCGAGGACTGCGATCGCCACACCCGCCATGAGCATCGCGGCCAGCTGCGGCGCGTGCCACACATCCTTCATAGACGCGGGGAAGTCGACCACCCCGACGTTGTCCACGACGAGGCGGTGCGCCACGATCCCGAGCGGGATGCCGAGCAGCCCGCCGACCGCGCCCAGCCCGGCGACCGAGGTCACCGTCATCACCACCACCTGTCGGGGGGTCATCCCGATCGACTTGAGCATGCCCAGGTCCCGGCGCCGCTCACGGATGTTCAGGAGGACGGTGTTGAAGACACCGAGCGACGCGACCAAGGTCAACAGGACCGTGAACACCGTGGAGAAGGTGACGACGGTGGCGGTACCGGCGTTGCCGGAGTCCATCACCGACGCGTGCAGGCCCGGGTCGAGCGCCGCGACCGCCTCGGCATGGGCGCGCGCGTCGGCGCCGGGGGCGAGCCGCACCGTGTACTCGGTGGCGTGGGCGTCCGGTGCGAGTCGGGCGAGGGTCCGCCAGGTGGCCTCCAGGGCCCGGGCGTCGCCCTCGATGAGCCGGCCCACGACGGTCGCGGTGATCTTCCTGCCGTTCAGCTCCAGCGTGACCCGGTCACCAAGCTTCAGGCCGCGCTGGGTCAGGAAGGCCGGCCCGGCCACGATCTCGCCCGCCGCAGACGGCGCCCGGCCCTTGACGATGGTGTGGTCGTACAAGGAATCGTCGCCGCGGTAGAAGTCGGCGAAGACGGGCTGGGTCTGCCCGGCCATGTTCACCTGGGACAGCGCGCGGGCCCGCACCCCCTCCGCACCCGGCAGGGACCGCAGCCGTTTCTCGATCTGCAGGTCACTGAGCCGGGATGGGGTCCGGTCGTTGCCCGACCCCCCGGTCGTCACGTGGATCCTGGCGCCTCCGTCCTCCCGCCCGACATTGCCGTACGCCACCATGGTGCTGGTCAGTCCGGTCGACAGGGTCACCGTGGTGACCCCTAGGACGATGGCCGCCATGGTCAGCAGGGTGCGGCCGGGGCGGGCGAACGGCTGGCCGAGGCCCAGACTGACCGGGCGCGGCAGCCGGGTGGCGCCGAGCATCCGCTGGACGCGCAGCCCGCGCCCGGCCCGCGGCGCGCCGCCCGCGCTGATCGCCCGTGCGGCGGGCAGCCGGTGGGCGCGCAGGGCGGGGACCAGCGCGGCCAGCAGGACGAGGGCGGGCATGCCCACGAGGCAGACCACGGACAGCCACGGGCTGATGTTGCCGACCGAGGCCCGGCCCACGTCGATGCCGGTGAACGCGACCTTCAGGATCGGCCGGGCCAGCGCGTTGCCGGCCAGCGTGCCCAGCACGCAGCCCACCACCGCCGGTACGGAGAGCATCGTCAGGTAGACGGCGACGACCTGGCTCGGGGTGAAGCCCAGGGCCTTGAGCACCCCGATGTGCCGGTACCCGGAGACGACCGCCCCGCTGACCACGTTGCCGACGATCAGGGTGGAGACGAGCAGGCCGAGGATGCCGAAGAGCGTCATGAACGGGAGGTAGGAGTCGGCCAGCGCGGAGAAGGCCTGCTTGAGGGTGAGGTAGGTCTGTGCGCCGGTCAGCGACTCCTTGGGCAGTCCCGTGGTGGCCCGTGCCAGCGAGGCGCTCAGCCGGTCCTCCGTCGAGGAGTCCGTGAAGCGGTAGAGCATCTGGGCGGAGGACGGGTGCAGTGCGGCCATCTGCTCGGGCGTGACCCAGGCGCTTGCCGACTTGCTCATGCTGGTGGCGAATCCGACGACGGTCAGCGTCGTTCCGCCGGAGGTCTCCAGCTTGGTGCCGAGGAGCGCGGTGCCGGGGGAGCCCTGGGCGGACCAGTTGACGACGATCTCGCCGGGTGCGGTGGCCCAGTGGCCCTCAAGCAGCTCGATCCGGTCCACGGGGCCCGCCGGATCGGCCCGGCCCACCACGGTGAGGGTGCCGCCCGCCATCCAGAGCCAGTCCTTGGGGATGTCGACGACGGTCTGCCCGAACGGTCCGGCCGCGGTCTCCACCCCGGGCTGCCGGGCGGTCCGTGCCAGCTGCTCCTGCGAGACCTTCGTGGTGTCGAAGGTCGCCACCGTATGGGCACCGCGCTGTTCGGCGTAGGCCTTGTCGAAGGGGCCCGAGGCGGCGCTCAGCAGCGCCAGGGCGAGCAGGACGGTCGTGGTGGAGCAGAGCACGACGAGTCCGATGACGAAGGTCTGGAGCCGGCGGCGTTTCACGGCCGCGCGCGAGGCTGTCCATACGGCGCTCACGCGGTCGCCTCCAACGTGCTTTCGCGGGCGACCCGGCCGTCGGCGACTTCGATCAGCCGGCTGGCGCAGCGGGTGGCCAGTTGCGGGTCGTGGGTGACGATCAACAGGGTCTGGCCGATCTGGTTGAGGTCGATCAGCAGGTCCATCACCTGCTCGCCCGACCGGCTGTCGAGGGCGCCGGTCGGCTCGTCGGCAAGCAGCAGGGCCGGGCGGTTCATCAAGGCCCGTGCGACGGCGACGCGCTGGCGCTCGCCGCCGCTGAGCGTCGCCGGATAGTTGTTCCGGCGCTCGGCGACACCGAGTTCGTCCAGGAGCTCCAGGGCACGGCGGCGCGCCTGCCGGGCCGGGGTGCCGGTCAGCTGCGCGGCCAGCGCCACGTTGTCCAGGACGGGCAGGTCGTCGATGAGGTTGAAGAACTGGAAGATCATGCCGACGTTCCGCCGCCGGAACAGCGCCAGGCCGGTCTCGTTCAGTTTCCCGAGATCATGACCATGGACCTCGACTGTGCCCGAGGTCGGCCGGTCCAGGCCGGCCACCATGTTGAGCAAGGTGGACTTGCCGCAGCCGGAGGGGCCCATCACGGCGACCGCGTCCCCCGCCGTGATCTCCAGCGACAGGCCGTCCAGGGCCTTCGCGTCGCCGTACTCCTTGTGTACGCCGTCCAGCCGCACCACCACGTGCCGGGCACTGTTGTGATCAGTTGTCATGGCTCGAACCTAGGTCCGGGCCGATGACGGGGCGTCGCCTCCCGGATGTATCCGTCCGGGCAGGTCATCCTAGGGATGTACGGAGCTGCATCCGGGGGCTGATGCGGGGCGCGTCGTGCGGCTGCGAAGATGATCCGGTGTGGGGATCTGGGACGATCTGGCTGGTCATCGCCCTGGCGGCGGCAGTTGGCGCCGCCGGGTGTCTGTGCGTGGCGGTGGTCCGGGCGCGGCGGCTGCACCAGGCGGCCATCGAGGAGCGCGGCTGGCTGCTGGAGCGGGAGCGCGAGAGCGCGACGCGGACCGCGGTCGATGCCGAGCGGGCCAGGATCGCCGCCGAGCTCCACGACATCGTCAGCCACAACGTGAGCCTCATGGTGGTCCAGGCCGGGGCTGCCCGCGAGGTGCTGGCCACGATGCCGGACGAGGCCGCGGCGGCCTTGAGCGCCGTCGAGACCGCCGGGCGGAACACGATGACCGAGCTGCGGCACCTGCTCGGCCTGCTCGCACCCGCGCAGAACGGCGACGACGAGCCCTACGGTATGGACCTGTCACCGCAGCCGAGCTTGAGCCGACTCAGCCCGCTGATCGACCGGATCGCCTTTGCCGGCCTGCCCGTGGAGATGCGGATCTCGGGCGAGCCGCGCCCGCTGCCGACCGGGATCGATGTCACCGCCTACCGGATCATCCAGGAGGCCCTGACCAATGCCCTCAAACACGGGGACGGAGCGAAAGCCGAGGTGACGGTGCGATACGCGGACCACTCCCTGCGAGTCGAGGTGCTGAACAGCGGACCGAGCATCCTGTCGGGCAGCCAGCCCGCGCGGAGAGAGCCGGTCCCGGGCCAGGCGGACGGAACGGGACGCGGGCTGCTCGGCCTGCGGGAGCGGGTCGCCCTCTACGGTGGCGACCTGGACGCCCGCCGCCGCCTCGGCGGCGGCTACCGCGTCCGCGCCCGGATCCCGCTGGACCGGCCATGACGACACACACCGAATCCGCCCCTCGCGTCGTGATCGCCGACGACCAGGAACTGGTCCGCACCGGCTTTCGCCTGATCCTGACCGCCCGCGGCATCGATGTGGTGGGCGAAGCCGGCGACGGAGCCGAGGCCGTGGCCGCCGTGCGGAGGCTGCGGCCCGACGTCGTCCTGATGGACATCCGCATGCCCACCATGGACGGCCTGGAAGCCGCCCGCCGCGTACTCACGCAGTCCCCGGACTGCCGGGTGATCATGCTGACCACCTTCGACCTCGACCACTACGTCTACGCCGCCCTCGCCGCCGGAGCCAGCGGATTCCTGCTCAAGGACGTCACCCCCGCACATCTGGCCGCCGCCGTACGCCTGGTCGACACCGGTGACGCCCTGCTCGCGCCCTCGATCACCCGCCGCCTGGTAGAGCGCTTCGCCCCCAGCGCCCCCAGAACCGGTTCGGGTCTCGCAACCCCGGCCGTCCACCGAGACCTGGCCGCGCTGACGCCGCGCGAGCGCGAGGTGCTGACGCTCATGGGGCGGGGTCTTTCCAATTCCGAACTGGCGCGGGAGCTGACGCTCAGTGAGGCGACTGTGAAGACCCACGTGGCCCGGATCTTCGCCAAGCTGACCCTGCGCGACCGGGCCCAGGCCGTCGTCCTCGCCTACGAGACAGGACTCGTCTCACCGGGCGAGTCCGCTGACACCGCCAACCCCTGCCGATAGCCGGCAATCTGGAGATCAAGCATGAATCAGCCAGAGTCTGCAGTGTGGTGTCACATGAGGTGACACCTCGGCTCGGCGCTCTGTTCGGAAACGGTCGTCTGCGGAACATGATCGTTAACGGGCGACGCGCCGCCGGGATCATGTTCTAAAACTCGTGTCCGGAAACTACGTACCGCCAACGGGGGTTTGCGGCGCACTTCTTGCCCATGAGTGACGCATACAAGATCGGATACGGACGGGTGTCCATGCTCGACCAGAACCCCGACTCGCAAGCCGACAAGCTGACCGCGGCCGGCTGCACCGACGGACACATCTACGTCGACAGGGCCACCGGCAAGCACGCCGACCGGTCCGAGCTCCGCACCGCGCTCAAGGTGCCCCGCAAGGGCGACGAATTCACCATCACCAAACTCGACCGGCTCGGCCGCCCCATCCGCGACCTGTACGAGATCGCCGACTCGCTCGCCGAGCGCGAGGTCCGGTTCACGATCATCGACACCGGAATGACGGTGAACTTCAACGACCCCTTCGGCAAGATGTTCTTCGGGCAACTGGCCCTGTTCGCCGAGTTCGAGCGCGACCTGATCGCCATGCGCACCAACGAGGGCCTGGCCGCCGCCCGCGCCCGCGGGCGCACCGGCGGGCGCAAGTCCAAGCTCACCCCGACCGCCATCGGGCAAGCGCGGCTGATGTATGAAGCAAAAGACGCTAAGGGCAAGCGGCTGCACACCGTCGCCGAGATCGCCTCCGCCTTCAACGTCACCCGCGGCACCATCTACCGCGCCCTGGAAAGGACCGAACAGGCCCCGATCCCCGCACAGCTGCCGCCGCTGCCCGACGACTCCACGTTCACCGACCTCGGCCCGGCCACCCATCTCCAGGGCCTGGCCGACCTGCTCAGCGCAGGCGCCAAGGCGGATCAAGAAGAGAACTGACCGCCGTCACGCCTGTTGCCTGTTTCTGCCGTACTCCGGCTGGCCTCCGTGAACGGCCGGTGCCGGACGAGCCGTGGAGCTGTTCCAGCAGGTGGTGCGGACGAACCGTGGGAGCTGTTCCAGCGGGTCGTGCCGGAGGCGCCGTCGCGACCCCAGGGTGGCGGCCGGCGCCGGCCCGGTGACCGGGAGGTGCCGGCCGCGACGACCGGTCGCGGTGCGCGATCGACTCGGTGACCGTGCGGGCCCTGATCCGAGGTCCACGTCGAGCCGCCGTTGGAACACCCTCCCGGACGCCGAGGAGGCGCCGGGCGGCCCCCTCACCCCGTGGTTGGTCCGGTCACCGAGGCGGCGCCTGCTGACGAGGCGATGCCGTTGCAGCGCCGGTGACCACGGGGCCGGTGCTCGGACGCCGGTCACGGTGCCGAACGCCTCTGCTCCAGCAACCAGGTACCCCCTGTCACCACCCCCGTCACCGATAAGCCTATGATCAGCGACTTCCTGAGCTCCTCCACCTTGCTGCCGTCGTCCGCGATGATCACCGACAGCGACGCGATGACGGCCGTGATCACCAGCCCGATGGCCAGGTTCTTCCTCACCCGCGATTTCAGCAACTGCTTCTCCTTCTCGATGGGTGGGGCACCGCATCGTCCTCGATGCGGCGCCCCACCGGGTCGTCACCCGTTCGGGTCGGTCGATGGCCGGTCGGTACGGTCCTGCGCCGTGTCCGTTACGGACGTGGCACGCCACCACCGAACGGGCGTGAAGATCCGCCCCCCACTCGTACGCTCGGCATGCACCGGCGCTCCCTGCGAATGAGGCCCTGCCGACCCCCGCCGTCGGCAACCCGCGTCCCTCTTCACGGGCGAGGCGCCGGGCCTGCGGGCCGTCTAGCGCGTGGCGGACCGTGATCCGCCCGCGGCGGACAGGGAAGGCGGCTCGTAGTCGTACAGGTATCCCTGCGCCCGTTCGAAGAACGGGAGGAGTACGCGCATCTTCGCCGCGTTGACCTGCCGCTTCACGGCACCGGGCCGCTTGCTCTCACGGGCGTTGTGCCCGTGCTTGAGCAGCTTGTCGATGCGCGGGCGACGTGCCGCGTCGTAGGCCTCGAGCGCCGCTGGGACGGTCGGGGTGCTGCTCAGCGCCGCCGCGAGTTCCAGAGCGTCCTCGACGCACATCGAGGCGCCGTGCCCGACGCCGACGGGGTGGGCGGCGTCGCCGACCAGGACCATGCGCTCACTGTGCCACGTCCGGACCGGATCGCAGACGTTCAGGTAGCCGGACGCGACTATCGATGTCGCGGCCCCGACGACGGCCCTCGGCATCGCCTCCGGAAACAGCTCGGTGACGCGCCGCAGCCATTGCGCGTCGTCGATGCCTCGCAGGTCGGGCTTGACCGGATCCCCGATCTGAGCCGTCCACCACTGGGTCTCTTCGTCGATGCTGGTGTACACGAAGGCACCGTTGCGCGCGTAGGCGAGGTTCCAGACGCCGGGCTCGAGACCCGTCATGGTGGCGATCCCGGCGACCCCGTAGAGCCCCGCGTACTCCGCGCGCGGCGCGGACGGGTCGATCAGCCCGCGCACGGTCGACCAGACGCCGTCGGCGCCCACGAGCAGCTCCGCGGTGTCGCGCCGGCCGGAGTCGAATTCGGCCACCACGCCGTCCGCCGACTCCGTCCCGCCCACCAGGCGTTCGCCGGTGACGATCTGCGCGCCCGCGTCGAGCGCCGCGCGCCGCAGGATCGCCACGAGCCGTCCGCGCTGGAGCGAGATGCTGCGCATCGGGTCGGCTTCGCGCCGAAGGCGTGGCACGTCGCCCAGGAGGTGGCCGCCCTCCGTGTAGAACCGCATCCGTTCGACGGGGTATCCGGCCGCCTGCACGTCGCGCAGGCAGCCCAGCTTCTCCAGCGCGCGCAGGCCGTTGACCGCCAGGCTGAAGTGGGCGCCGACGTCCTCGGGCGGGACATCGTACGCCTCGTAGACGGTCACGTCGTGACCGATCCGCTGCAGTGCAAGGGCGATGGCAGGCCCGGCTATCCCGCCACCGATCACGATCGTTCGCACAACGCCTCCCTGAATTGAGTTTCACTGAATGTTGATTCGGTGAAAGTCTGTTCCGATACGCTGGCATCTGTCAACAGCCGAGGGAGGACGACATGCCGCAGGCGAGCACCGCCAGTCGAAAAGTCCGGGCGGCCCAGACGCGCGCCGCGCTGCTGGACGCGGCACGGAGGCTGTTCAGCGATCGCGGCTACCTCAATACGAAGATCACCGACATCACCGCCGCGGCCGGACGCTCGACCGGCTCGTTCTACGAACACTTCGCCGGCAAGGACGAGCTGCTCCAGGCGCTCCTCGCCGAGATGGAGGATGCGATCGACGAGCGCATGGTCGGCCTGGAGCACCCCCGCGACCACGACCTGACCGACCGCGACCAGCTGCGCGACCACCTCGATGTCGCGTGGACGGTGATGCGGCAGAACCGCCCGGTCACGCTCGCGCTGTTTCAGGCGATGGTGGCCGACGACCCCGGCACGGGCCGGGCCTGGCGCGACCTGCGCGAGCAGACGGAAACCATTCGGGAGCATCTGGAGTACCTGGTCGAGCGCGGACACCAGCTGCCCGGCGACCCCGAGTTCATCGCGGTGGCGATGGGCGCGATGCTCGTCACCCTCAACTACGCCGTGCTCACGCCCCCCGGCGGCGAAGACGACCGGCGCGTCATCGACACCCTCACGGATCTGCTGCTGCACGGGCTGGCCGGACCGGCGTCACATCCGGCGGATGAAGCTTGAGAAGTCGTCTTGTTCGGCTCGGCAGACCGTCGGCCGTGGCGGGGGTCGGTGACCGGCCGGTGCCGGACGAGCCGTGGGAGCTGTTCCAGCGCGTGGTACCGATCGACTCGGTGACCACGAGGGCCCCGAAGAAGGGGACCTGACGGGTCCGCACCCTGTCGACCGGGACACGTACGGCTCGAAGATCCACCCGATCACCGGGCGGACCGGTCCGCCCCTGTCCGCCGGAATCTCCGGCGCCGGCGTCCACGACGGCCAGGCCCTGATCCCACTCGTCGGGGGCATCCCGCCGCTCCGCTCCCGCCGCGGCCCCCGCCGGCGCAAGCCGGGCAAGCTCCACACCGGTCGGGGCTACGACTACGCCCACCTGCGGAAACGGCCATCTCGGCGCGGCATCACCCACCGCATCACCCGCAAGGGCATCGGGACCTCGCAGCGCCTCGGACGCCACCGCTGGACGAGCGAACGCACCATGGCCCGGCCCGCCGGCTGCCGCCGACTCCACCGCCGCCACGAGCGCGGGGCCGGGCACTTCCTCGCCTTCACCGGCCTCCCCTGCACCCCCATCCGCTACCGCCACCTCACCGGATGAGATGGCTTCTCGGGTCCCGGGCGTCCCGGCCGCGGGCCCCCCACATGTGCGTTCCGGCCGTGCGGACCCGGCCGTACGCGTCCCGCCTGTGTGGGGCCCGCCCACGTGGGTCTCGCCCATGTGGGTCCCGGCCGCGTGCCCCGGCCGTGTGGTCCCGGTCGTGTGCGTCACGCCGTCATCGGGCGGTCGTACGGGCCGACGGGGGCCGGGAGGCAGGTGGTGCCGCCGGACAGGTAGCGGTCGACGGCCGCCGCCACCGCCCGGCCCTCGGCGATCGCCCACACGATCAGCGACTGCCCGCGGGCGGCGTCCCCGGCCGCGAACACGCCCGGCACGTTCGTGGCGAAACCGGCGTCGCGCGCGATCGTGCCGCGCGGCTCCAGCTCCAGACCCAGCCCGGCGACGAGCCCGTCCTGACGGTCGGGCCCGGAGAAGCCGAGCGCGAGGAGGACGAGACCGGCGGGCAGGACCCGCTCGGTGCCCGGCCGGACGCGGCGCTCCGCGTCCACCCCGGCCAGGTGCAGGGCCCGGACCCGCCCCTCCGCGTCACCGGTGAGGCGCAGGGTGGACGCCGCGAACAGCCGCGCGTCGCAGTCCCGGGCCGCCTCCGGTGCCGTCCGCAGCACACCGGCCTCCTCGTGCGCGGGGGACAGCCGGTACAGCTTCGGGTACGTCGGCCAGGGCTCGGCCTCCTCGTCGCGCTCGGCGCCCGGCCGGTCGTAGATGTCCAGCTGCGTCACCGACGCGGCCCCCTCCCGCACGGCCGTGCCCAGGCAGTCGGCGCCCGTGTCACCGCCCCCGATGATGACGACGTCCCGGCCCGCCGCGGACAGCGGGGACGCCTCCAGGTCCCCCTCGCACACCCGGTTGGCCAGCGGAAGGTACTCCATGGCCTGGTGGACGCCCGTCAGCTCCCGCCCGGGAACGTCCAGTTCGCGCCACGCGGTCGCCCCGGTGGAGACCACCACCGCGTCGTAACGCGCCCGTAGCGCGGCGGCGTCGACGTCACGCCCGACCGCCGTGGACGTACGGAACTTCGTCCCCTCGGCCCGCATCTGCCCGATGCGCCGCTCCAGATGGCGCTTCTCCATCTTGAACGCGGGGATGCCGTACCGCATCAGCCCGCCGATCCGGTCGTCCCGCTCGTACACGGCGACCGTGTGCCCCGCCCGGGTCAGCTGCTGGGCCGCGGCCAGCCCGGTGGGACCCGAGCCGATCACGGCGACCGTCCGGCCGGAGAGCCGCTCCGGCGGGGACGGCCCGGCGAAACCCTCCTCCCAGGCCCGGTCGGCTATGGCGCACTCGACGTTCTTGATGGTCACCGCGGGCTGGTTGATGGCGAGCACGCACCCCGCCTCGCAGGGCGCCGGACACAGCCTGCCGGTGAACTCGGGGAAGTTGTTGGTCGCGTGCAGCCGCTCCGCCGCGGCCCGCCAGTCCTCGCGCGCGACCAGGTCGTTCCACTCGGGGATCAGGTTCCCCAGCGGACAGGCCTCATGGCAGAACGGGACGCCGCAGTCCATGCAGCGGTCGGCCTGCGCACCGACGAGGGGCAGCAGCGCGCCGGGGACGCAGACCTCGTCCCAGTCCCGGACCCGTTCCCCCACGGGCCTGCGCGGCCACTCCCGGCGCGGCGTGGTCAGGAACCCCTTGGGATCGGCCATGGCCGTCTTCCTCGTGTTCTTCCCCGCGTTCTCATCCGCGGTCTTCCCTGCGTCCTGCGTACGCGAGGGACGGGCCGTCCACGGCCGGACGCCACTCCTCGGGGGCCCGGGGCCCACGCCCCCGGCATCCGCTGTCGCTTCGGACCGGTCGCTCCCACCGGCCCCGGCGGTCTCCGGCGGTCCGCCGGTCTTCACCGCTCTTCGCCGGTCTCCGCTGCTGTCCGGCGTTCTCCGGCGTTCTCCGGCCACGATACGACTGCCTACGCCCGCCCGCAGGCCCGCCGACGGCACCCTCCGCGCCGTCGCATCATGGCGGTGTGCGATTCGAAGCGATCACCTGGGACCGGCTCGGCGACCTCCTCGCCGAGCGTGTGACGACGCTGAAGACGGCCGACGACGGCCCCTGGCCGCGCGTCGCCTTCGACGGCGCCCCCGCGGCCCGCCCCGAGGACCTCGCCGAACGGGTCGCCGGGGCCCTGCGCGTCCGCGGGCGACCCTCCCTCGTCGTAGGCACGGAGGGCTTCCTGCGCCCCGCGTCGCTCCGGCTGGAACACGGCCGCCAGGACGTCGAGGCGTACTACGACGGCTGGTACGACACCGGCGCCCTCTGGCGCGAGGTGTTCGGCCCCCTCGACCCGGACGGGAACGGACGGGTCCTGCCCGACCTGTGGGACCCCGCCACCGACCGGGCCACCCGCAGCCCCCACGTCCCGCTCCCGCCCGGCGGGGTCCTGCTGCTGCACGGCCCGCTCCTCCTGCGGCACTGGTTCCCCTTCGACCTGAGCGTCCACGTCTCGCTCTCCCCGGGCGCCCTGCGCCGCCACACCCCCGAGTCCGGGCACTGGACCCTGCCCGCCTTCGAACGCTACGAACGGGAGGCCGACCCCGCCGGCACCGCCGACGTCCTGGCGGCCGTGTTCCAGCCGGAGCGACGCGGGGCGCAGGAAGCCCTCCGTGCCTACGACGAGGGAGGGTCGCCCGCGGACGCGCAGGCCCCCGGCGACCCGTTCGGCGAGGTCCTCGGGGCG
>NZ_LIRG01000244.1 GCF_001419695.1 Streptomyces prasinopilosus | reverse complement strand
CCTCCCGGGAGGGGAACGGACGCGTCGGGGCCGCTCAGCGGGACAGCAGGGCGAAGGACGCGCCCTGGTCGTCGGTGACCACGGCCGCGGTGCCGTACGACGTGGTGAAGGGCGGCACCTGGACGCGGCCGCCGAGCCGGACCACGTCCGCCAAGGCGGCCTCGAGGTCCTCGACGGCGAAGTGGACCAGGAAGTGGGGCGGCATCTCGGGCGGGAAGACGTCGGAGACCGGGGCGCGGCCGAAGTCGGGCTCGACGCCCGTCCCGAACAGGGCGTCGTGGAAGAGGGCGCCGTAGAAGGTGTTGGCCGCCTCGGTGTCGCGGGTGTAGAGCTCGGCCCAGGCGAAGGTGCCCCGTTCGTGCCGGCGGCCGAAACCGGGGCGCTCGCCGGGCTGCCACAGGGAGAAGACGGCACCCTCGGGGTCCGTGACGAGCGCGGTGACGCCGAGCCGGCCGACCGCGCGCGGCGCGGAGACGAGCTGTCCGCCCGCCGCGAGGATCCGCCGGCACAGCGCTTCGGCGTCCGGGGTCGCGAAGGACACCGTCCACACGGTGGGGAGCCGGCCGTCCGTCTTGTGCGCGAGGGACGCCACCGGCTCGCCGCCGAGCAGGGCCCGCACGGTCCCCAGGGGCGCCGAGGGCCGCACGGACCCCGCGGGCCGGGAGGCCGGTGCGGGCCACTCGGGCTGCTCCGGCTGGTCTTCGAACGTCCAGTCGAAGAGTGCGCCGTAGAACCGCTTGCCCGCCTCCACGTCGGGAAGCTGCGCGTCCACCCAGCACGGGGTGCCCTCCGTGTACTCCGATGCCCTGTTTTCGGCCATGCCGCCAACGTAACGGTGTCGCCCGCACCGTGCAGACCAGGCACATCAGAGATGGTTGGCCCCCGCACCCCATTTGCAGTCGGCTGAATAGCGCTCCCCTCACCCCTCGGTAAGCTGACGTCATGACAGGACAAGTGCGTACCGTCGACGGCCGAGTGGCCGGCCGGCGAGGGCAGGCGACCCGGCAGAAGCTGCTCGACTGTCTCAGCGAGATGCTCAGCTCCTCTCCCTACCGGGATGTCAAGGTCATCGATGTCGCCCGCAAGGCGGGCACTTCGCCCGCGACCTTCTACCAGTACTTCCCGGACGTCGAGGGCGCCGTCCTGGAGATCGCCGACCAAGTGGCCGCCGACGGTGCCGGGTTGGCGGAGCTGCTCGAGGGACGTTCCTGGGCGGGCCGGGCCGGCTGGCAGACGGCCCAGGAACTCGTCGACGGCTTCCTGGACTTCTGGAAGAAGAACGACGCGATCCTGCGCGTCGTCGACCTCGGTGCCGCCGAGGGCGACAAACGCTTCTACAAGCTCCGCATGAAGATCCTCAACTCGGTGAACGGCTCCCTGACGGGAGCCGTCGCCGAGTTGCAGGCCAAGGGCCGGGTCGACAAGGACGTGAACCCCGCCGCGGTGGCCGGCTCCCTGGTCACCATGCTGGCGGCCGTCGCCTCGCACCAGAAGGGCTTCACCTCCTGGGGCGTGAAGCAGGCCGAACTCAAGCCCAACCTGGCCCTGTTGGTGCACCTGGGGGTCACCGGCAGGAAACCGACCAGGTAGAACGACCGAGCAGACCGATCGAGCAAGGCGAGGCGCCTCACGATTCTTCCCCCGCACACAGCTTTCGCGTCCTGTCTGGCAGGCGGTGATTCACCCCGGTGAACCACCGCCTGTCGCGTTCCCGGCCGCCGGTCCGCATGTGACACCTCGCCCATCGGACTGCCCCGGAGCCGGGAACGGCCGGCGGGGCCGGGAGCGGACGGTGGAGCGACGGAACCGGAGGCGAGGGGTCCATATCGGTGAAGGGGGAACACGTCCGCGCGCGCTCCCGTTGGACAGGCCGTGCGGACGGGACCGCGCAAGCGCATGCTCGAGTGACACCCGGCAGCCACGGCCGCGGCCCCCACCCCGGCCGCCCGCAAGCCGCAGACGTCGCAGGAGGAATCCGGAATGGCCCTGACCCGTGAAGAGCGCGAACAGTTCCTGGCCGAGCCCCACGTCGCCGCGATCGCCGTCGACGCGGGTGAGGGCCGCGCACCCCTCACCGTGCCGATCTGGTACCAGTACGCGCCCGGGGGCGACGTGTGGATCATGACGGGGCTGGATTCCCGCAAGAACCGGCTGATCGGCGCGGCGGGCCGGTTCTCCCTCATGGTCGACCGCCTCGACCCCACCATCCGCTACGTGTCGGTCGAGGGGCCGGTCGTCGAGACCACCCCGGCGACCCTCGAGCAGCTGCGGGAGCTGGCCTTCCGCTACCTCCCGGCCGACAAGGCCGAGGGCTACGTCGCCTTCGCCTGGAAGGAGCACGGCGAGCAGGTCGTCCTGCGCATGCGGCCCGAGCACTGGGTGTCCTCCGACCTCGGCACCGTGTGAGAGCGGCCCGTACGACGGCCCGTACGACAACGCGCACGGCGGCCCGTACGACAACGCGCACGGTGACTCGCACGGAGGTCCGTACGACGGCTCGGACGAGGGTCCGTACGGTGGCGCGTACGGTGACTCGCACGGCGGTCCGCGCGATGGGGCGTCGGGCGGGAACAATCGGGGCATGGGAACCGATCTTCATGAGCTGCTGAGGTCGCTGCGGGTGTGGGACCCGGAGCTCACCGAGCTGCCGGCGTTCGACCCGGCCGCCGCCCCCGCCGAACCGCTGCCGCTGTTCACGCGGTGGTTCGCCGAGGCGGTGGCGGCCGGGCAGCCCGAACCGCACACCATGTCCCTGGCCACGGCGGACGCGGAGGGGCTGCCCGACGTGCGGATCGTGATGCTGCACGGCGCGGACGGGGAGGGCTGGTCCTTCGCGAGCCACACCCACAGCCGCAAGGGCGGCCACCTCGCCGCCCGCCCGTACGCCGCGCTGGCCTTCTACTGGCCGGTGCTGGGCCGTCAGGTCCGGGTCCGCGGGCCCGTGGCCGCCGCCCCGGCCGAGGAGGCGCGGGCCGATCTGCGCGTCCGCTCGGCCGGGGCG
>NZ_LIRG01000243.1 GCF_001419695.1 Streptomyces prasinopilosus | reverse complement strand
TGCTCGGCCCGAACGGCGCGGGGAAGACCACCACCGTGCGGATCCTGTCCACGCTGGTCTCCGCCGACGGCGGCCGGGCCCGGGTGGCCGGGCACGACGTCGCGGCCTCACCCGACGGGGTGCGCGCCGCGATCGGTGTCACCGGGCAGTTCGCGGCGCTCGACGATCTGCTCACCGCCGAGGAGAACCTGCTCCTGATGGCCGATCTGCTGCGGCTCGGCAAGCGCGAGGGGCGCGGTCGCGCGAAGGCGTTGCTGGAGCGCTTCGGGATCGCCGGGGTCGCGCACCAGCGGGCGGCGACGTTCTCCGGCGGCATGCGGCGCCGGCTCGACCTCGCCATGACGCTGGTCGGCGACCCGGAGGTGATCTTCCTGGACGAGCCGACGACCGGGCTCGACCCGCGCAGCCGCCGCACCATGTGGGAGACGGTGCGCGGCCTGGTGGCCGGCGGGGTCACGGTCTTCCTCACCACGCAGTACCTGGAGGAGGCCGACCAGCTCGCCGACCGGATCGCCGTGCTCGACGGCGGGCGCATCGTCGCCGAGGGCACCGCCGACGACCTCAAGTCCCGTATTCCGGGCAGCCACGTTCGGCTGCGGTTCACGGACGAAAGCGAGTACGACCGGGCGGCGGCCGTCTTCCCGGCCGCGGCCCGCGACGCCGGGGCGCTCGCGCTGCGCATCCCCGGCGACAGCGGCATCGGCTCCCTGCGCGGCCTGCTCGACCGGCTCGACGAGGCCCGGGTGCGGGCCGCCGACCTGTCCGTGCACACCCCCGACCTCGACGACGTGTTCCTCGCCCTGACCGGCGGTGGCATCGACGGCACCCTTCCCCCCGAGGAGACCCTGCGATGAGTTCCCTCACCCACGCCGTGCAGGACTCGGCGACCATGCTGCGGCGCAACCTGAAGCACGCGGTCCGCTATCCGTCCGTGTCGCTCGGCTCGGCCGCCCTCCCGGTGATGATGCTGCTGCTGTTCGTGTACGCCTTCGGGGACTCGATCGGCGCCGGCATCGGCGGCGCGGGCGCCGGCCGGGACGTGTACCTGGAGTACCTGACGCCCGGCGTCGTGATCATGGGGGTGGCGGCCGGGTCCATGTCCACCTCGATCGCCGTCTGCTCCGACATGACCGAGGGCATCATCAACCGCTTCCGCACCATGAACATCACGCGCTCGTCGTTCATGACGGGGCACGTGCTCGGCAGCGTCGTGCAGACCGTGTTCGGTGTGACGGTGGTCGTCGGGGTGGCGCTCGCGATCGGGTTCCGGCCGGACGCGAACGTCCTGGAGTGGCTGGCCGCGTTCGGTCTGCTGGTGGCCGTCGCCTTCGCCCTGACCTGGCTGTCGGTCGCGCTCGGCCTGATCTCCAGGACGGTCGAGGCGGCCAGCAACAAACCGCTGGTCATCCAGTTCCTGCCGTTCATCGGCTCCGCCTTCGTGCCGGCCGATTCGATGTCGCCGGGGCTGCGCTGGTTCGCCGAGCACCAGCCGTTCACGCCGGTGACCGAGACCCTGCGCGGTCTGCTCACCGGCAGCCCGGTCGGGAACGACGCCTGGATCGCGCTCGCCTGGTGCGCCGTCATCACCCTCGTCGGGTACGCGTGGTCACGCTTCCTCTTCGACCGGGGCACCGCGCACTGAGCCCTCCCCCGCTCCCCACGGGGGCGGAATATCGCGGCATGACACGCCGAGGCGTGTCATGCCGGGTGCTCACGCCGCTTCCCGGTCCCGCGGGGAAACCCGGGGACCGGGAAGCGGCGTGA
>NZ_LIRG01000242.1 GCF_001419695.1 Streptomyces prasinopilosus | reverse complement strand
TCCCTGCTGTCCGAGGGCGGGGAAGGTCAGCGCCTCCGTACCCGCCCTCGGACAGCAGGGAGCGTGCCGCGTCCAGCAGGGCGGCGCGTTGCATCGACCGGTGCTCGGCCACGGAGGCCGCTCGAATCCTTGGCACGCCACCACTTTACGGACGCGCCGCGCGAGGTGGGAGTCCCAGGCCGAAACCGCAGGCCGGACGGCCGTATCGCACCGACGGGGCCTGCGCGGGCCCGCCATGGGCCCGGAGCGGGTCCGGGCGGCGGGCCGGGCCGGGCGGCTCAGCCCCGGAAGCTCGCCAGTTTCGCCCTGAGCTGGAGCACGGACTTGGTGTGGATCTGGCTGACCCTGCTCTCGGTGACTCCCAGCACGTGGCCGATCTCGGCCAGGGTGAGCCCTTCGTAGTAGTACAGCGTGACCACGGTCTTCTCCCGTTCCGGGAGGGTGTTGATCGCCCGTGCCAGGAACCGCCGCAGCTCCCGGTCCTCGGCCACCTCCACCGGGTTGTCGGCGGCGGTGTCCTCCAGGGTGTCCATCAGGCTGAGCCGGTCGCCGCCGTCGCCCCCGGCGTGCAGCAGCTCCTCCAGGGCGACGACGTTGGCGAGCGACAACTGG
Source organism: Streptomyces prasinopilosus (assembly GCF_001419695.1). Taxonomy (GTDB): domain Bacteria; phylum Actinomycetota; class Actinomycetes; order Streptomycetales; family Streptomycetaceae; genus Streptomyces; species Streptomyces prasinopilosus. The sequence continues at coordinate 3,051 of NZ_LIRG01000242.1, read as the reverse complement.
CTGAAAACCGCGTGCAGCTCGTCCACGGCGATGCCCATCTCGCCGGCGACCTCGCTCTCGGTCGGCGTCCGTCTGAGCCGCGCCTCCAGCGTCGCGTACGCCCGTTCCACCTTGCGCGCCTTCTGCCGCACCGAGCGCGGAATCCAGTCCAGGGCCCGCAGCTCGTCGATCATCGCGCCCCTGATGCGGGTGATCGCGTAGGTCTCGAACTTGATCTCCCGTTCGACGTCGAACTTCTCGATCGCGTCGATCAGCCCGAACACCCCGGAGGAGACGAAGTCCGCCTGGTCGACGTTGGGCGGCAGCCCCACGCTGACCCGGCCCGCGACGTACTTCACCAACGGCGAGTAGTGCAGGATCAGCTGCTCCCGCAGCCGCTCGTCGCCCGTCGCCTTGTACGACCGCCACAGCTCGTCGAGCGTCGAGGGAGCGGGCGGCCGCACGCTGCCACCGTCGCGGGCGGCTGGGTGGACCGCCGCCCGGTCTGACCCGGAGGTGTGCTGGGGCATTCGTCGCCTTGTGCCGTTCTGCAGTGGACTGGTACTGCCTGGGTGAGCCGTCTGTCTGGTGCCGAGGTGCCTGTCTGTGCCGCCTGTCCGTGTCGCCCGCGGTGTCGCCGGCCGGGCGCTCCCCCGTCCTGCCGCTCCATGCCGGCGTTCCACGGCGGGACGCTTGTGAGCGTAGCGTGACTACGGGGTCGCGGTGTGCGAGGGGATGAGGTCGGGGCGGGTGCGGGGGCATCCCGCGCACCACTCCACCGGGCGAACCGCGTCGCTCTGCGTGATCACCCGGGTGCTCCAACTGTCGTGTTTTCCAAGGGCTGTGGCCGTTCCCCCGGACGGCCGAACACCCTCCGTCAGGAAGCCTCGGAGCCGCTGTCGGCCGGAATCACCGCCTGGCGTGTCAACTTCCAGCCCTCGCCGTGTCGTTCGACGTAACCAAGTGCTCGCAGTTCGTACAGTCTCGCGATCGCGTCGTCCTGGGTGGTCCGCGCGTCGCGCGCGATCCCGTCGGCGAGGGCCGTGCCCCGCGCGGGCAGCGCGTCGAGGACCTGGCGGGCGGCGGGTTGCAGCAGATCCCGGGGCAGCACCGGTCCGCGTCGCTCCGGGGCGAGTTCTCCCATGTCTCCGACCAGTTCGACGATCTCCGCGGCGTCGGTGACCAGCACCGCGTCCCGCCTGAGCAGTTCGTGCACCCCGGCCGAGCGCCCGCTGGTGGCCGGCCCCGGCACTCCCATCGTGTGGCGCCCCAGGCGCCCGGCCACCCTGGCGGTCACCAGGGAGCCGCTGCGGTGCGCGGCCTCGACGACCACGGTGCCCCGGGTGAGCGCGGCGATCACCCGGTTGCGGAGGACGAACCTGCTCCGGGTCGGGTGATCACCGGGCGGCAGCTCACCGATGACCAGGCCTTGTTCCGCGATCCTGGTGATCAGCCCGGTGTGTCCGCGCGGGTAGGGCCGGTCGACGCCGCAGGCGAGGACGGCGACGGTGGCACCGCCGGAGCCGAGCGCTCCGCGGTGAGCGGCGCCGTCGATCCCGTAGGCGCCGCCGGAGACCACGACCCAGCCGCGCTCGGCCAGCTCGGCGGCGAGGGTGGCGGCCATGTGGGCGCCGTACTCGGTGCAGGCCCGGGCGCCGACGACGGCGACCGAGCGCAGCGCCCACATCCGCAGGTCGGCGGGGCCGCGCACCCACAGTCCGACGGGCCGGGCGTCCCCCAGGTCGTCGAGCTGCCGGGGCCACTCGGCCGTCCCGGGGTACACGAACCGCGCCCCCACGTCCCGTGCGAGGGCCAGGTCCCGGCCGGGGTCGGCCCGCTCGGCCCGCGCCAGCAGCCCGGCCCAGCGCCGGCCGCTCACCCCCGGCAGCGGCCGGCCCCCTGCCCGCAGCCGCGCCACCACCTCACGCGCGCCCAGCTCCCGCACCCATCGCCCACCGGTCTCGTCGCCGGGTTCGACGACGCGCGTGAGGAAGACCCGGGCGAGGAGTTCGCCGTCCCCGGGCTCGTCCACCGGTCCGTTCCCGGGCTCCCCCACCGGCCCTTCCGCCGGTTCACCGACGCGTCCGGCGGCGGACTCGGCGGCGCCGCTCACGTCAGCGCCCCGATCGCCATGGGGACCCCGCGCGGGACGCCGGTGCGCAGCTGCAGGGCGAGGGCGACGTCCCGGGCGTCGGGCCGGTCGCGGCCGACCAGGTCGGCGACGGTCCACGCGACCCGCAGCACCCGGTCCAGTCCCCGCGCGCTGAGCACTCCCCGCTCCAGGCTCCGCTCGGCCTCGTCCATCGCGCCGGGGGCCGCGTGCCAGCGGTTGCGCAGCTCCCGGCCGGGGACGTCGCTGTTGGTGCGCCACGGGGTGCCGGCGAGCCGCCGCGCGGCGCGTTCCCGGGCCGCGCGCACCCGGTCGGCGACCGTGGCGGTGGACTCGCCGCGGGCCCCCTCGGCGGTCAGTTCGGCGCGGGTGACGCGTTCGGCCTCGACCCGCAGGTCGACCCGGTCGAGCAGCGGACCGGACAGCCGGGCCTGGTAACGGCGGATCGACGAGGGCGGACACTCGCACAGGGTGCCCTTCGGCGAGTAGCGGCCGCAGGGGCAGGGGTTGGCGGCGAGCACCATGAGGAATTTCGCCGGGAAGCGCACCACGCCCGAGCTGCGCGCGATGACGACGTGCCCGGCCTCCAGCGGCTGGCGCAGGGCGTCCAGGGCGTGGCTTCCGAATTCCGGTGTTTCGTCCAGGAAGAGTACGCCTCGGTGGGCGAGGGACACGGCCCCGGGGCGTACTCTTCCTGGACGAAACACCGGAATTCGGAAGCCACGCCCTGGACGCCCTGCGCCAGCCGCTGGAGGCCGGGCACGTCGTCATCGCGCGCAGCTCGGGCGTGGTGCGCTTCCCGGCGAAATTCCTCATGGTGCTCGCCGCCAACCCCTGCCCCTGCGGCCGCTACTCGCCGAAGGGCACCCTGTGCGAGTGTCCGCCCTCGTCGATCCGCCGTTACCAGGCCCGGCTGTCCGGTCCGCTGCTCGACCGGGTCGACCTGCGGGTCGAGGCCGAAC
>NZ_LIRG01000241.1 GCF_001419695.1 Streptomyces prasinopilosus | reverse complement strand
GCGGCCATCGCGGCCGGGTCCCGCGGCGGTACGACGAGGCCCGTGTCCCCCACGGCCTCGCGGACTCCGCCGACGTCGGTGGAGACCGTCGCCCGCCCGCAGGACATGGCCTCGATCAGGGTGAAGGGGAAGCCTTCACTGATGCTGGAGAGCATCACGACGTTGCCGGCGGCGTACGCGTCCTTGATGTCGTCGACGCGGCCCTCGAAGGTGACGGCGTCCCCGTGGCCGAGTCCGGCGGCGAGGGCCTCGCACCGTTCCCGGTAGGCCTCCCCGCCCCGGGGCGTGCCGCCGAACAGCCGCAGCCGGACGTCGGGGCGCTCCGCCCTGACCAGGGCGAGGGCCCGGATGAGGGTCTCCAGGTCCTTGATCGGGTCGACGCGTCCGGCCCAGCTGAGGGTCGGCGCGTCCGGTTCGGGTCCGGCCGGCGGGAAGGCCTCCGGGTCCACCCCGTTGTAGACCGTGCGGATCGACGCCGGGTCGGCCCCGCCCTCCTCCTCCCACAGCCGGTTGTAGCGGTTGCCCGGTGTGATCAGGGCGGCCCTGCGGTAGCTCTCCTCGGCCAGCAGCCGGAAGAAGCCCAGGACGAGCGCCTTGACCGGCCAGCGGTAGGGGCCGGTGCGGTAGCCGAGGTAGCGCTCGCGCAGGTAGACGCCGTGCTCGGTGAGGAGCAGGGGGACACCGTGCCGTTCCAGGGCGGCCAGTCCGGGCAGGACGGCGACGCCCCCGCTGACCGCGTGGGCGACCCCGTCCTGCGGCAGGGGCGCGGCCAGCGGGCGCAGGGCGTGCTCGAGCAGTCCGGTGGCGGTGACCGCGTCGTGCAGGGTGGGGCGGGCCTCGCGGACGACCAGGCCCCGGCGGTTCCACACGGCGGTCAGCACGGCGATCGCCCGGTCGCCGCGCAGGAACGGGCCGAGCGTCCCGTCGGCGGCGGCCCGCGCCATGGTGTACAGGGCCGGGGCGAATCCGCTCTCGGCGCACGGGTCGAGCAGCGCCGTCAGGAACTGCTCGTAGGCGCCGGCCAGGACGTCGCGCGGACGCCGCCGGGGCGGGCGGCCCTCGGGCGGGGCTCCCCACATCGGGACGGTCAGGACGTTCGAGACGTGTGCGGGCAGGTCCCACACGACGGGTTCGCGGCCGGTGCCGGTGACGGCGAGGACCTCGAAGTCGATGTCGGGCATGCCGCGGACGAGCTGGTCGCACCAGACGCTCACACCGCCGTGACTGTGCGGATAGGTGCCTTCGGTGAGCAGGGTGACGCGCGTCGAGCCGGAGCGTCGCGCGCCGTGGTGAACGTACATCGGTGGGCTCCACGGCCGGGTGCGGGGTGGGGTGCGGGGAGGGTCGTGCAGGGCCGGGTCCCGGACCCGGTCACGCGTCGGTGACCGGGTCCGGTGCCTCGGGCGGTTCGGTGGGCCGTTCAGCTCCGCGCGGTGTACGGGACGTGGTCCCGCACGCCGGCGGGGACCCGGGTGTCCGGGGCCGGCCCGGTGACCGGGGCCTTCGCGCCCGGGGCCGGCCCGTCGGCGTCGGTGCCGTCCGTGGCGGACGCCGGCAGGGTGAAGGAGAGGGCGTTCTGGCCCGTCCGCGTCCAGCCGGATGCCCGGCCCGCGTACGCCTCGCCGAACGCCTCGCCCGCGAGGGTGGTTCCGGTGGGCACGGTGACGGTGGCGTCCGTGCCGTCCGGTGCCTCGACGGTCACCGTGCCGCCGGTGCGGTGGGCGGTGACGCTGCCGTCCCGCAGGGCCCCTGCCCAGGCGGCGCGGCGCCGGAGTTCGGCGCCGATGTCCTTCATCCGCAGGTTCACCACGGGGGTGTCGTCGGCGAACAGCGCCTCGTAGCCGTCGAGTACGCCGTCCAGGACCGGGTAGGCGATGCGGTCCTCGGCCAGGTTGGACTGGTGGATGAAGTGCGGCTTGGGATCGTTGGCGAGGACATGGCCGAGCGCGATCCGGGTCTCGAGGGGGACGATGTGCCCGCTGTATCCCGTCGCGGTGTCCAGCGGGGCCGGCAGGCACGTCGTGGTGGCCGGGTTGTCCTCGCAGATCCCGCTTCCGCCCTGGGCGCGGCTGGTGTAGATCCAGTTGTACTCGTCGACCTGCTCTGCTTCCCGTCCGGCGTTGAAGAAGACGTTCATCGGGTAGCGCGAGACGGTCGTGGCCGGGCCGACCCGGCGCTGCGCGGGATCGCGGGAGTTGTCCGAGGCGAGCCAGGCGATGCCGTTGTCGGCGAGGGCGGGGGCGAGGTTCGGGTTGTCGGCGGGCTGCTGCGGCAGCACCTTGAGTCCGGAGTGCTCGCCGGTCACCAGCTCGTCGTCGTGCAGGGGCAGTCCGGCGGTCCGCCCCCAGACGCGGTTGGTGGCGATCTCGTCGGAGATGGCCGTGCGGCCGACCCACTTGGTGCTGCCGTCGGCGTGGGTGGCGCACCGCCACGGCACCACTGCCGTGTCCTGCTCGCAGCCGAGGAAGGCGTGCGTGTAGGTGTGGTTGATCCAGCGGAACCGGTTCCGTTCCGCGATCAGCCGGTCCGCCAGGGGGTCGGCTCCGCCGTTGTCCTCGCGGTGGTCGACGCTGCCGGCGCCGTTGTAGGCGAAGTCGAGGGTGAAGTCCCGCTCGTCCTGCCAGGAGGCGGCGTGGTCGACGTCGCCGGGGAGCATGCGAATCGGGTCGGGGGTTCCCTCGCCCTCGGGGCAGTCGACGTCGCCGGGGGTGCAGTTCAGCTCCGTGTCCCAGCGGTCGTCGGCGGCGAGGACGTCGTCGACGTGCACGGCGAAGTAGTTCCTGGAGGCGCCCAGGTGCACGCCGCCGGTCATCCAGTCCACGATGCCGCGGGCCAGGAGCCTGAACTGCTGCTGGTGCCGGTTGTAGACGAACGTGACGACGAGTTCCCGCCGTCCGTCGTGCCGGTACTCGCCCACCAGTGAGCCCCGCCCGGTCCCGCCCGGGATCGCGGCCTCGACGTACGGGGTGAAGTCCGCGCCGGCCACGGGGGTCGACAGGTAGGCGTAGCTCTCGCCCACGGTCGGCGCGTTGTCCTCGAAGGGGACCTGGCCGTCCAGGTAGCCGAAGGGGCCCGCCCGGCCCGCGGCGGTCACCTCGGCCCGCACTCCGTCGACCCCGCCGGCGTAGCCGCCGTCGACCGGGTACCGCAGGCCCGCCTCCGGACGCGCGTAGGTGTAGGCGTCGACCTGCGGGATGTCGTGGGTCCGCTCGTAGGCGGCGAGCGCCGTCATCTCGGGCGAGTTCGCCGGGAACGGGTTGTCGTTGGGCAGGACCACCGCCTGGTACTTGGCGCGGGGCCGCCCGTCCACGGTGTCGGCGAGGAAGCCGGCGTCGAGGACGGGACGGTCGGACCGGGTGAGGTCCACTTCGGTGTACGGCGTGCCGGCGGCCTCGAGTTCGGCCGCGATCGCGTCCACGGCCGGCCCTCCGTCACTGACGACCAGGACGCGCAGGTCGACGCGGGTCAGGTCGTCGGCGGCGTGCGCGGCCGTGCTCGGCAGGCCGAGGGCGGCGATGAGTGCGCCCACCGTGAGCACGGCGGTGCGTGTGATCCGCTTCATGCGGTGCAGTCCCCTCCCACGGGCAGGGGTGGACACCGCTCCGCCGGAGCCGACGCACCCCCGCGCGCGACGCCGGCGTCCCCCTCAGAAGCCAGTCGTCGACGCATCCGTCGCATCACATGGTGATGCCTTTGTGTGCTTTTTGTGGGTGAGTTGCGGAACTTGACGGAAAAGCGCGGGTGGCCGCCGGGGGGCCGGTGGTCCGGAAGCGACCGGTGCGGCGCTTCGGGGCACGGGGGCGGAGGCAGCGCACGGAACACCGGGGCAGGTCGGAGACCCGGACGGACCACCGGCGGGCCGGACGGCCCGCCGGTGCGGGTGCCGGAGGTCCGGACCTCTTGCCGGAGGGGGCGCCGATCCGGTTTCGGTCAACGGCGCCGGGGCCCGCGGACCGGTGGACCGCCGCGGGCCGGCCGGAGACCGGCCGGGTCCGGCGGTCCCGTCGGGTCCGCCGGGACCGTCAGGCGCAGAGCACCCGGGTCTCGGGGGTGTACACCGGCCCGCCGCCGGCGTTCCCCGTGTCGCTGAACTCGGCGTAGTAGTACGAGTAGAAGCCGATGTTGCCGTTGCAGCCGGAGTCGGGCGCGACCTGCAGGGTCAGCGTGACGGTCCGGCTCTGGCCGGGCGGGACGGTGGTGCCGTAGTTGGCGCCGAGGTCCGCGGGTCCGGTCCCCGCGCAGGGGGTGCTGCCGGCCGCGGTGGCCAGGGCGCAGCCGGTGAAGGCGTACTTCAGGTCGGGTCGCTGGGTGGTGAGCCAGGTGGGGTCGATCGTCTGGTAGACGAACCAGATGTCGTACGTCCTGTTGTTGGTGAGGGTCATCGACAGCTGGACCGTGCCGCCGGGCGTGGTGGTGGCGGTGTCGGTGGCGAACGTCAGCTCGGCGGGCGCGGGGTCGACCGCGGCGGCTTGGGGAGCCATGCCGAACAGCGCGAGGACGAAGGCGAGGAGAGCGGCGGGACCGAGGCGTCTCAGTGGTGATCGCATGACCCGGGAGGCTAGGCAGGAGCCCCGGCGACCGTCTCCCCCTCGCGCCGCCCCCCGCCCGCCCGCCGACCGAAAGCGCACCCGCCGTGAAGGAGTTGTGTGCATGTCGTGATGCCCGTCGGCCGGCGGCGTCACCGCACCCCACGGGCGGTCCCGGTGGAGCGGCCGGGGTGGCGGACGGGGCGGAGCGGCCCCGCCGGCGCGTCCGGGAGCATTGGCGCGTACCGCTCGGGCGACGGCACGGCGGCGCACCGTGACGGCCGGCGGCGACCGGCGCGGACGCCCCCGTTCCGCCGGCCGCGGCCGGCACGCCCGGGAGCCGCCCGCGGACCCGCGCCGGACACCCGCCCCGGACGCCCGGCGCGTCACGGGGTGTCCGGACCGTCCAGACCGCTGAGGGCTCCGACGGGGTCCGGGTCGGGGGTGCCGCGGGGCCACCAGTCGTCCTGGCCGG
>NZ_LIRG01000240.1 GCF_001419695.1 Streptomyces prasinopilosus | reverse complement strand
CGGAACGGGGCGGCTGCGGCGGTGGTCACGGGCGGCTCCGGTGACGGGGGGCGGGGGAGGGTCAGCTGAGCTTCTCGGCCTTCTCGATGGCCTCGGCGAGGGCCTCGAGCTGCGGGACGCACTTGTCGTAGGACAGGATCGGCTCGGCGGAACGCCCGATGACCTGGCCGGCCTTGACGGCGGGCAGCTTCTTCCAGGTCGCCTCGGTGATGTCGGCGGGCTGCGTGGCCGAGGAGCGGTCGTCCATGATGATCAGGTCGGCCTTGTGCTTGTCGACGTTCTCCCAGCTCAGGCTCTCGAACCAGCCGCCGGTGGGCTCCTTGGCCTTCTCGGTCGGCTCGACGAAGTTCACGCCGAGGGCCTTGTAGTACTCCAGGTCGACCGAGAGGTTGGTGCCGGACACGTAGAACAGCTCCGGGCTCGCCGAGCCGGCCATCACCTTGATGTCGGGGTTGGCCTTGGCGGCCCGGCGCAGCCGCTCGGAGGCCTTCTCGAAGCGCTTCTTCGCGTCGGTGACCTTCGCGGCCTTCATGTCGCCGCCCAGCGACTCGGCCAGCTCCCACATGCGCTCCAGCGACACGGTCAGCTGACGGTCGTAGACGGACACGGCGACGCTCGGCGCCAGCTTGGCGATCTTGTCCTTGGACGCCTCGGGGACGTACCAGAGGGTGCCCGCCTCGTCGAACGTGGTGGTGAGGAGGACGTCGGGGGAGAGCGCCGCGTACTTCTCGACGTTGAACTGGTCCCAGACGTTGCCGAGGACGGTCACCTTGCTGACGTCCATGTCGCCGGCCTGGACGTCGGCCTTGCCGTCCTTGGTCCTCGTCGGGCCGAAGACGCCCTTGACCTGGACGCCGTAGTCGTGGAGCGCGGCGGCGACGCCGGTGAAGGCGACGATGTTCGTGGGCACCTCGTCGAGCTTCACCGTGGTGCCGCGGTCGTCCTTGAAGGACCAGGGACCGGACCCGGCCCCGGCGGCCCCCGTCGAGTCCGAGCCGCCGCTCTTCGCGTCGCCGTCCCCGCAGGCCGCGAGCAGGGCACCGAGTCCGAGGGTGCCACCGGCGGCGAGGATGCCGCGACGGGAGAAGCGGGCGGTTCTGGCGTTCGACATGGCGGGGTCTGCTTTCGTGCGTACGGAGCCTGGGTGCGGGCTTGCGGCGCCTCGGATCCGAGGCAGGGCTTAGGGTAGCCTAACCTCACGATATGTCCAGAGGGAGCCCGGAGTTCCTCCCCGCCCGTCCCGGCGGCACCGTTCGTTCCCCGAGGTGACTCCCTTCCCGAACAGGGGAGACTGCTCCCCCCACCGGCAAGAGGGGAGGGGACATGCGGCCGTTCGGGCGGTGGGGTGCTCCCCTGGCCGTCAACCTGGTCCTCGGGGTCGTGGCCGTGGTGCCGCTGTGGCTGTCGGCGATGTTCGTGGTGAGCCACCCCCTGGCGGGGCTGGGCCTCGTCCCCGGGGAACCCACGGACAACGACGGCCCGCTCCCCTGGGCGGTGGTCCTGGCCCTGGTGTGGGCGGTCTTCCTCGCGCTGTGGATCCCGCTGAACCGATGGGTCCGCCCGGAGTCCTGCGCCCGGGGACGCTACTGGGCGGCGAGCGCGGGACTCGTCCCGGTGCCGGCGGTGCTGCTGGTGGTCCTGTCCGCCCTGTTCGACGGATGAGGCGGCGGGCGGGCCGGGGCCGCCGGCCCGCCCGCCGCTCCCGGGCGGTCAGCCCGTCGGCAGTCCCAGCTCGCGGGCGATCAGCATGCGCTGGACCTCGCTCGTGCCCTCGCCGATCTCCAGGATCTTGGAGTCGCGCCACATGCGGGCCACCGGGTACTCGTTCATGAAGCCGTAGCCGCCGTGGATCTGCGTGGCGTCCCGGGCGTTGTCCACCGCCACCGTGGACGAGTACAGCTTGGCCAGCGCCGCCTCCTTCTTGAAGGGCTCGCCGGCCACCAGGCGGCTCGCCGCGTCGCGCCAGGCGAGGCGGGCCGTGTGGGCCTTCATCTCCATGTCCGCGATGGTGAACTGGATGGCCTGGTTGGCGCCGATCGGACGCCCGAACGCGTACCGCTGCCTGGCGTACTTCACCGACTCGTCCACGCAGCCCTGCGCCAGCCCCGTGCCCAGCGCCGCGATGGCGACCCGGCCCTCGTCGAGGATGCGCAGGAACTGGGCGTAGCCCCGGCCCTCCTCGCCCAGGAGGTTGGCGGCCGGGACGCGGACGTCCTGGAAGGACAGCTCACGCGTGTCCGAGGCGTTCCAGCCGACCTTCGAGTACGGGGCCGCCACCGTGAAGCCCGGCGTGCCCGACGGGACGACGATCGCCGAGATCAGCGGTCCGCCGTCGGGCTTGCGTCCGGTGACCGCGGTGACCGTGACCAGGCCCGTGATGTCGGTGCCCGAGTTGGTGATGAAGCACTTCGTGCCGTTGATCACCCATTCGTCCGTCGCCTCGTCCAGCCGGGCCGTGGTGCGGGTCGCGCCCGCGTCGCTGCCGCCGTCCGGCTCGGTCAGGCCGAACGCGCCCAGGATCTCGCCCGAGCACAGCCGGGGCAGCCAGGTGCGCTTCTGCTCCTCCGTGCCGAACAGGTGGAACGGCATCGCGCCCAGCGAGACCCCCGCCTCCAGGGTGATGGCCACCGAGGAGTCGACCCGGGCCAGCTCCTCCAGGGCCACGCCCAGGGCGAAGTAGTCGCCGCCCATGCCGCCGTACTCCTCCGGGAACGGCAGGCCGAACAGGCCCATGCGGCCCATCTCCCGGACGATCTCGTACGGGAACTCGTGCCGCTCGTAGAAGTCGCCGATCTTCGGCGCCACCACGTCGTGCGCGAACTCCTCGACCGTGCGGCGGAGTTCTTCCAGTTCGGGGGAGAGCTTGTGGTCCATGGTCGTTCACTGCTCCTGGTGGGAGAGGGCGCGGACGGTGCGGGACGGGCTGGGCCGGCCCAGGTGGGCGGCCATCCAGACGCTTGTGGCGACGAGACGGCCGAGGTCGATCCCGGTGTCGATGCCGAGACCCCGCAGCATCCACACGAGGTCCTCGGTGGCGAGGTTGCCGGTGGCGGACTTCGCGTACGGGCAGCCGCCCAGTCCGCCGGCGGAGGCGTCGACCGTGGTGACGCCCCGCTGGAGCGCGGCCAGCGTGTTGGACAGGGCCTGGCCGTAGGTGTCGTGGAAGTGCACACCGAGCGCGGACACGGGGACGCCCGCCCCGGTGAGGGCGGCGAGCAGGGCCGTCACGTGGCCCGGGGTCGCCACCCCGATGGTGTCGCCCAGGCTCAGTTCGTCGCAGCCCATGTCGAGCAGGGCCCGGCACACCCTCACCACCTGCGGGACCGGGACCGCGCCCTCCCACGGGTCGCCGAAGCACATCGAGAGGTAGCCGCGGACGTGGACGCCCTCGGCCTTCGCCCGGCTCACCACCGGCTCGAACATCGCCAGCGCCTCGTCCACCGTGCGGTTGAGGTTGGCCCGGGCGAAGGACTCCGTGGCACTGGCGAACACCGCCACCCGGCGGGCGCCCAGGGCCAGCGCGCGGTCCAGGCCGCGCTCGTTCGGCACCAGGACCGGCAGCGACACCGGCAGATCGGCGACCGCCAAGAACAGCTCCTCGGCGTCCGCCAGCTGGGGCACCCACTTCGGGTGGACGAAGCTCGTCGCCTCGATCGTGGTCAGGCCGGTGCCGGCCAGGCGGCGGATGAACTCCGCCTTCACCACCGCCGGGACGATCGCCTTCTCGTTCTGCAGGCCGTCGCGCGCGCCCACCTCGTGGATCCGCACGCGGGCGGGCAGTCCCTCGGCCGGTACGGTCATGGGCAGGTCCGGTGCCGGGGCGTTCATGCCGTCTCCTTCGCCGCGAACGTCTCCTTCGCCGCGGGCGACTGCGCGGGCGACTCCACGGCTGTCTCCGCGGGCGCGATGACCACCAGCACCTGGTCCATGGCGACCGTCGTGCCCGGCGCCACGTCCAGTTCGGTGACCGTGCCGGCGTGCGGGGCGGAGATGACGTGCTCCATCTTCATCGCCTCCACCACCAGCAGGCTCTGGCCCGCCGCCACCTCGTCGCCGACGGCGGCCTTCACCACCGTCACCGTGCCGGGCATCGGCGCGGTCAGCGAGTCGGCGCCCGCCCGGCCCGCGCCGGTCAGGGACGCGGCGACCGGGTCGTGGTCCCGCACGTGCCAGGCGTCGCCGTCGCGGCCGAGCCAGGTGCCGTCCGGCAGGGCGGCGAAGGTGCGGGTGACGCCGTCGAGCACGCAGGTGAACCGGTGCTCGTCCACCGGGCCCGCGGATCCCCGCAGCGGGGTGTCGTGCCCGGGGAGCAGCAGTTCCGTCCCCCCGTCCGAGGTGCCGCGCACGCGCACGGTCACCGGGTCGTGGCCCGCCACCCGCAGGTGGTGCGCCGTCCACGCCCGCGTGCCGCCCAGGCGCCAGCCGTCGGCCGCGTCGAACGGGTCGGTCCAGCCGGACCCGCCGGCGGGCGCGAGGGAGGCCTGGCGCAGCAGCGCCGCCGCCGCGTACACCTCCGCCGGCACCCCGTCCGGGACGAGCCCGTCCGCCTCGCGCTCCACCAGCCCCGTGTCCAGGCCGCCGCCGACCACCGCCGGGTGCGCGAGCAGCCGCCGCAGGAACCCGGCGTTGGTCTGCACGCCCAGCGTCACCGTCTCCGCGAGCGCCGCCCGGAGCCTGCGCAGCGCGGTCGCCCGGTCGGGGCCGTACGCGATCACCTTGGACAGCATCGGGTCGTAGAGGCTGCCGACCTCCGTGCCCTCGCTGAGCCCGGAGTCGGTGCGGACGCCGTCCCCCCGCGGTTCGCGCAGCCTCAGCACCGTGCCGCCGGAGGGGAGGAAGCCCCGCGCCGGGTCCTCGGCGCAGATGCGGGCCTCCACCGCGTGCCCGGTCAGCCGGACGTCCTCCTGCCCGAAGCCGAGCCGCTCGCCCGCCGCCACCCGCAGCTGCCACTCCACCAGGTCCAGGCCCGTGACCAGTTCGGTGACCGGGTGCTCCACCTGGAGACGGGTGTTCATCTCCATGAAGTAGTACGACGACGGGTCGTCGCCCGGGACGATGAACTCGACCGTGCCCGCGCCCCGGTAGCCACAGGAGCGGGCCGCCTGGACGGCCGCCTCACCCATCGCGGCCCGGGTCCCCTCGTCGAGGAGCACACTGGGCGCCTCCTCGATGATCTTCTGGTGGCGCCGCTGGAGGGAGCACTCGCGCTCGCCCAGGTGGACCACGTTCCCGTGGCCGTCGGCCAGCACCTGGATCTCGATGTGCCGGGGACGGTCGACCCACCGCTCGACGAGCAGCGTGTCGTCGCCGAAGGAGGCGCGGGCCTCGCGGCGCGCCGCGGCGATCTCGTCGGCCAGCAGCGAGGCGTCCCGCACCAGGCGCATGCCCTTGCCGCCGCCGCCCGCGGACGGCTTCAGCAGCACCGGCATGCCGATCCCGCGGGCCGCGTCGGCGAGCTGCCCGTCCGTCAGGCCGCTGCCGCTGGAACCGGGCACGACCGGGACCCCGGCCGCCCGCACCGTCTCCTTCGCGCGGATCTTGTCGCCCATCAGGGAGATCGCGTCGGCGCCCGGCCCGATGAAGACCAGCCCCGCCTCCTCGCACGCCCGCGCGAACCCCGCGTTCTCGGCGAGGAACCCGTACCCCGGGTGGACCGCCCGCGCGCCGGTGCGGGCGGCGGCCTCGAGCAGCCGCTCCACCGACAGATAGCTCTCCGAGGCGGCCGCCGGCCCGATCCGCACCGCGGTGTCGGCCTCCCGGACGTGCCGGGCACCGGCGTCCGCGTCGGAGTACACGGCCACCGAGCGCACGCCCATCGACCGCAGGGTGCGGACGACCCGGACGGCGATCTCGCCCCGGTTGGCCACCAGCACCGTCTCGAACATCTGCTCAGTCATCGTCAGGGGTCCCCTCACATCCGGAAGACGCCGAACTGGGGGTCACCCAGGGGCGCGTTGGCGCACGCGGTCAGGGCCAGGCCCAGGACCCGCCGGGTGTCCGCCGGGTCGATCACACCGTCGTCCCAGAGGCGGGCCGTCGCGTAGTAGGCGTTCCCCTGGCGCTCGTACTGGGCGCGGATCGGCGCCTTGAAGGCGTCCTCGTCCTCGGCCGGCCACTCCTCGCCGCGCCCCTCGATCTGGTCCCGCTTGACGGTCGCCAGGACGGACGCGGCCTGCTCGCCGCCCATCACCGAGATCTTCGCGTTGGGCCACATCCACAGGAAGCGGGGCGAGTACGCCCTGCCGCACATCGAGTAGTTGCCCGCGCCGTACGAACCGCCGACCACCACCGTCAGCTTCGGCACCCGCGTGCACGCCACCGCCGTCACCATCTTGGCGCCGTGCTTGGCGATGCCGCCGGCCTCGTAGTCCCGGCCGACCATGAAGCCGGAGATGTTCTGCAGGAACACCAGCGGGATGCCGCGCTGGTCGCACAGCTCGATGAAGTGGGCGCCCTTCTGGGCCGACTCGGAGAACAGGATGCCGTTGTTGGCGACGATCCCCACCGGATGGCCGTGGATCCGGGCGAAGCCGGTGACCAGGGTCTGCCCGAACTCCGCCTTGAACTCCGCGAAGCGGGAGCCGTCCACGACCCGCGCGATGATCTCCCGCACGTCGTAGGGGGTGCGGGAGTCGACCGGGACCGCCCCGTACAGGGACAGCGGGTCGACCTTGGGCTCCACGGCCTGCTCGACCCCCCAGGGGAGCGGGCCGCGCGCCGGGAGGGTCGCGACGATGTTCCGCACGGTCCTGAGCGCGTGCGCGTCGTCCTCGGCGAGGTGGTCGGTGACGCCGGAGACCCGCGCGTGCACCTCGCCGCCGCCCAGCTCCTCCGCCGTGACCACCTCGCCGGTGGCCGCCTTCACCAGGGGCGGACCGCCGAGGAAGATCGTGCCCTGCCCGCGGACGATCACCGCCTCGTCGCTCATCGCCGGCACGTACGCCCCGCCCGCCGTGCACGAGCCCAGCACCGCCGCGATCTGCGGGATGCCGGCACCGGACATCCGGGCCTGGTTGTAGAAGATCCGCCCGAAGTGGTCCCGGTCGGGGAACACCTCGTCCTGCATCGGCAGGAAGGCCCCGCCGGAGTCCACCAGGTAGACGCAGGGCAGCCGGTTGTCCAGGGCCACCTCCTGCGCGCGCAGGTGCTTCTTCACCGTCATCGGGTAGTACGTGCCGCCCTTGACGGTCGCGTCGTTGGCCACGACCACGCACTCGCGACCGGCGACCCGCCCGATCCCGGCGATCACGCCGGCCGCCGGGGCCTGGTCCTCGTACATCCCGTCGGCCGCGAGCGGGGCCAGCTCCAGGAAGGGCGAACCGGGGTCGAGGAGGGTGTCCACGCGCTCGCGCGGCAGCAGCTTGCCCCGCGCGGTGTGCCGGGCCCGCGCCCGCTCACCGCCGCCGAGCGCGGCCGCCGCCAGCTTGGCGCGCAGCTCCCCCACGAGCGCGCGGTGCGCCTCCTCGTTGGCCCGAAAGGACTCCGACGCGGGATCGGCCGCGCTGTGAAGCTCCGGTGCCTCGTGCATCCTGCGGTCCCCTCACTGGTTAATGAGCGTTAACGCGTTCCCTTCAGGTTAACGACCGCTAACCCCGCTGTCTAGAATCGTTCCCATGGCCACCAGAACCGACGCCCCGACCCGCCGCGAGCAGATCCTCAAGGAGGCCGCGCGGCTGTTCGCCGAGCGCGGTTTCCACGGAGTCGGGGTCGACGAGATAGGCGCCGCGGTCGGCATCAGCGGCCCCGGCCTGTACCGGCACTTCCCGGGCAAGGACGCGATGCTCGCGGAACTGCTGGTGGGGATCAGCGGCCAGCTGCTCACCGGCGCGAAACAGCGCCTGAAGGAGGTCGACGGGGCGGCTCCCGAGGTGGTCCTGGACTCGCTGATCGAGGGCCACATCGACTTCGCGCTCGACGACCGGCCCCTCATCACCCTGCACGACCGTGAGCTGGACCGCCTCCGGGACAGCGACCGCAAGCTGGTGCGGCAGCTGCAGCGGCAGTACGTCGAGCTGTGGGTCGGGGTGGTGCGCGCGCTCTACCCGGACCTGGCCGAACCCGCCGCCCGCTCGGCCGTGCACTCCGTGTTCGGGCTGCTCAACTCCACCCCGCACCTCGCCCGGCCCGGCTCCCTGCCCGGCCGCGCCACGACGGCGGCCCTCCTGCATCGGATGGCCCGCGGCGCCTTCGCCGCGGCGGTCCCGGCCTGACCCCAGGGCCCGACCCGGATCCGGGGGGCCGGGCCGGCGCCGGGCTTGCCCCGTCCCGGTCCGGCCCCGGCGTACGTGACGAGCGTTACGGGGGGCACGGTCTGGACGACGTTGGCTACTCGCCGGTACGGTTATATCTCTGAGCAAGCGCTTAGGCATGGGGTGGCCGGGTTGTGGAGCACCCCGACGCCGGGCGACCAGGAACGCGACAGTGGCGCCGGACCAGGCGCGGAGGAGGGCGGCGGCGTGCGCCGTACGGTGTTCAACGAGGACCACGAGGCTTTCCGGGAGACCATCCGCGACTTCATCGAGGCCGAGGTCGTCCCGGTCTACGACGAGTGGTTCGCGGCGGGCCAGGCGCCCCGCGACTTCTACTACAAGCTCGGTGAGCTGGGCATCTTCGGGATCAGCGTGCCCGAGGAGTTCGGCGGCGCGGGCATGGACACCCACAAGTTCGAGGCGGTCCTCTACGAGGAGACCGCCCGTGCCGGCGTGCAGTTCGGCGGCTCCGGCGTGCACGTGCTGCTCGCCCTGCCGTACCTCAAGATGCTCGCCACCGACGAGCAGAAGAAGCGCTACCTGCCCAAGTTCGTCACCGGCGAGGAGATGTGGGCCATCGCGATGACGGAGCCGGGCACCGGCTCCGACCTCGCGGGCATGAAGACCACCGCCAAGCTGAGCGAGGACGGCACCCACTACGTCCTCAACGGCGCCAAGACCTTCATCACCGGCGGCGTCCACGCCGACAAGGTGATCGTCTGCGCCCGCACCGCCGCCCCGACCGCGGAGGACCGCCGCCACGGCATCTCCCTGTTCGCCGTCGACACCAAGTCCGAGGGCTACTCCGTCGGCCGCAAGCTCGACAAGCTCGGCCTGAAGACCTCCGACACCGCCGAGCTGGCGTTCGTCGACGTCAAGGTCCCTGTCGAGGACCTCCTCGGCGAGGAGAACAAGGGCTTCTCCTACCTCGGCCACAACCTGGCCTCCGAGCGCTGGGGCATCGCCTTCGGCGCCTACGCGCAGGCCAAGGCCGCCGTCCGGTTCGCCAAGCAGTACGTGCAGGAGCGCACCGTCTTCGGCAAGCCGGTCGCCCACTTCCAGAACACCAAGTTCGAACTGGCCGCCTGCCAGGCCGAGGTGGACGCCGCCGAGGCCGTCGCCGACCGCGCCACCGAGGCCCTGGACGCCGGCGAGCTCACCCCCGCCGAGGCCGCCTCCGCCAAGCTGTTCTGCACCGAGGTCGCGCACCGCGTCATCGACCGCTGCCTCCAGCTGCACGGCGGCTACGGCTACATGAACGAGTACCCGATCGCCCGCCTGTACGCGGACAACCGCGTCAACCGTATCTACGGCGGCACCAGCGAGATCATGAAGTCGATCATCGCCAAGGACATGGGCCTGTAAGGTCCCGGAAATCCCTGCCGTATACAACTGATTCCATGAGTCAGGCACTTCAGGAGCTCCTCGATCTGCTCGACCTCGAGCAGATCGAGGAGAACATCTTCCGCGGCCGGTCCCGCGCCTCCGCCGTCCCCCGCGTCTTCGGCGGGCAGGTGGCGGCGCAGGCGCTGGTCGCCGCGGGGCGGACCGTCCCCGCGGACCGGCCCGCCCACTCGCTGCACGCGTACTTCCTGCGCACCGGCGACCCGGGCGCGCCCATCGTCTACACCGTCGACCGGATCCGGGACGGCCGTTCCTTCACCACGCGGCGCGTGGTGGCGGTCCAGCACGGCAAGCCGATCTTCCACCTCTCGGCGTCCTTCCAGACGTACGAGGAGGGCCTGGACCACCAGGCGCCGATGCCGCCCGCGCCGGACCCGGACGCCCTGCCCACCTCCGAGGAGCGGCTGCGCGGTTACCCGCACCTCGCCTCCGAGGTCGTGCACCGCTACCTCGGGGCCCGCGCCGCGGTCGACCTGCGCTACGTCGACGACCCGCCCTACGGGCGCTTCGGCGAACCCCGCGATCCGCACTCGCAGGTCTGGTTCCGCACCAACGGCAAGCTCGACGGCGACGATCCGCTGCTGCACGTCGTCCTCGCCACGTACGTCTCGGACATGACGCTCCTGGACTCCGTCCTCCTCGCCCACGGGCGCGGCGGCTGGGCGGTCGGCGACGTGGTCGGCGCGTCCCTGGACCACGCGATGTGGTTCCACCGCCCGTTCCGCGCCGACGAGTGGCTGCTGTACGACCAGCAGTCCCCGTCGGCCCACGGCGGCCGGGGCCTGGGCCAGGCCCGCATCTACACCCAGGACGGCCGGCTCGCGGTCTCCGTCGTCCAGGAGGGCGTGGTCCGCGTCCCGCGCGACCGGGACGCGTAGCGCCCGGCCAACCGGCACGGGCGGCGCCCGACCGGCACGGGCGGCGCCGCGCGCCGGCCGGGCTCAGGCCAGCCCCGCCTCCGCCAGCAGGTACGCCGTCATCGGGTCGTAGTGACGGGGGCTGACCACGTGGTCGTCGAGGGGGACCGTCACCTGGAGGGTGCCCTCCGCCTCGGCCAGGAACAGCGCCGGGTCGTTGCAGTCCGCGTAGCCGACGGAGTCGACGCCGTGCTGTCCCGCACTGCCCGCCCAGCCGTGGTCGGCGACCACCAGGTCGGGCAGGGGGCGGCCCTCGCGCTCCAGGGCGGTGAGAATGGCCTTCATCGGCTCGCCGGAGTGGGTGTGCCACAGGGTGGCGCCGTGCTCCAGCACCGCCACGTCCGCGAACTGCATCACGTAGCCCTCGTCCGTGGCCAGCCCGTCGGGGATCACCACGATCTCGCAGCCGGCGGCGCGCAGCGCGGCGGCCGTGGCGCGGTGCACGTCGAGGAGACCGCCGGGATGACCGGTGGCCAGCAGCACCCGCTGCCGCCCGGCCGCCGCCTTCCGCAGCCGCCCCGCCATCCGCTCCAGCGCGGCCACGGTCAGCTCCGGGTCGATGGTGTCCTGGCCGTACCGGTGCTCGGCGTCGTCGCTGACCCCGGCCCGTTCCGCCATCACCGCGAGCACGTCCTGCTCGTCGCTCCAGCGGTCGCCGAACTCCAGCCCGAGCCAGTAGTGGCGGTCGCCGTTCGCCAGCTTGCGGTAGTGGGAGAGGTTGTTCTCGCGCGGGGTGGCGACCTCGCCGGCGATGCGCGTGGCGGCGAGGTGGGCGAGGAGTTCGGCGCGGCTGGGCGTCCCGGATATCGGCATGTCCCCATTGTGGGGCAGGCCGGGGCGGGCGTCCCTGGGGTGCTTTCCCCTGGGACGTGCGTCACGTACTCGGACGGCATCCGTACGGGTACTCGGGGCCGCCGCGGTCCGGCGGCCCGGTGGGCCGGTGGCCCGGTGGCCCGGTGGCCCGGTGGTCAGGCGGTCCGGTGGTCAGGCGGCCCGGCGGTCAGGTGTGGCGCAGGGCGAACCACAGGTTCATGCGGACGTCCGGGTCGTCCAGGTCGGCGTTCAGCAGGGCCGCGCACCGGGCGATCCGCTGCCGCACGGTGTTGCGGTGCACGGACAGGGCCACCGCGGTGCGGTCCCAGCCGCCGTGCAGGGACAGCCAGGTGCGCAGGGTGTCGGCGAGCGCGGGCGTGCCCGCCAGCGGGGCGAGCAGCGTGCGGGCGTGGGCGCGGGCGTCCGCCGCGGGCACCAGGTCGTCCAGTACGGGGCGGGCGCCGTGCACGACGAGAGGTGCCCGGGTGGCGCGGGCGCGGGCCAGCGCGCGGGCCGCCTGGGTGTCGGCCGCCGGCCAGTCGTGCGGGGCGACGGCGGCGCTGACCCCCAGGGTCCAGCCCGTCTGCGCCTCCGGCTCCCGCCCGGCCGGTACGAGCACCCGCACGATCCCGTCCGCCGGATCCACCAGCGCCGACCCGAGCGCGGCGCCGAGCGCGGAGGCCGCCAGGGCGTCCGGGGTCCGCTCCTCGGGACCCCGTTCCCCGGGGGACCGCGCCTCCGGGGAACGGGCCTCCGAGAGCCGTACGGTCCGGTGCGCGTGCACGACCCGCCACCGCTCACCGCCGAGCAACGGCGCCACCTCCTCCGGCCCGCCCCCCAGCAGCAGCCGTACGAGCGCGGCGGAGCGGGCCGCGCCGGTACCGCTGTGCTGTTCACCGGTCAGCAGGGAGAGCAGCACCGCGGCCACGGACGCGACGGTGTGGTCCCCGGAGTCCCGGGGCGGGGCCGCGACGCCCAGCACGAACCCGTGTCCGGCCCCGAGCGCGTAGGCGGCCAGCCGGATCCCGGCGACCGTGTCCGCGGCGGAGGCGGGCGAGGGGCGGGGCCGCGCCCGCCCGGCCGGGGACGCCGGACCGGCGTCCCCGGGGCCCGGAGAGCCCGCCGGGTCCGGCCGGTGCTCGTCCGGGTCCACCGGGCGCACCACCTCGGCCAGTTTCGCCAGGGCCGTGTCGGTCTCCTCGCCCAGCGCCCGGCCCGCGGCGGCGATCTGCGTGCCCTCCGGGCCGAACAGGACCGCCCGGCCGTCCAGGTGCCGGGAGAGGCGGTGCAGGACCGAGGGCACCGGGTCCGAGCGGGCGGCGGCCGAGGCGAGACCGCGGTGGGCCTCCGTCACCCGGCGCAGCTCCGCCAGCCGTGCCTGCGCCATCAGCTGCCACACCGCGCGGGCCACCCCGGAGAACGTGGTCCGCGGCGGCACCTCCAGGAGCGGCAGCCCCTCCTCGCGCGCGGCCTCGACCAGCGCCTCGGGAATGTCCTCGTAGTGGACCCCGACGGCGAAGCCGAGGCCGACCACCCCCGCCTCCACCAGCCGCTTCACGTAACGGCGCATCGCCGCCGGGTCCTCCGCGTCCAGGGTGAGCGCGGTGATGAGCAGCAGCTCGCCGCCCTCCATGTAGGGCACGGGGTCGGCCAGCTCGCTGGCGTGCGCCCAGCGGACCGGCACGTCGAGGCCGTCCTCGCCCGCGCGCACGGTCAGTCTGAGCGCGGAGTGGTGGGCGAGCGAAGCGAGCGTCAGGGGCATGGCGCCTTCAGGTCGGCGGCGGGAACGGCCGGTCGGGTGTCCCGGCCGGTGAACGAGATGACGTTTTGGCCGTCGCGTATGAACGGCCCCTGTCGATTCTGCCTCACCGTATGCACACCGCGTCGCCCCGCGTGCTCCGCTCCCGGCGTTCGTCCGCCCACCGCGGACCCCCTCGCGGCGGACCGGCCCGTCGCGGACCGGCCCGCCCGACGGCACGCTTCGCCTCCCCGTCCGGCGCGCCCCTCAGCCCCGCAGGTCGACCAGCAGCGGTGGCGCGTGCTCGCCCCGGACGTCGGTCAGGGACAGGACCGCGTGCCCGGCGGGCATCGCGTGCGCGAGTTCGGACGCGGACCACCGCTCCCGCTCGACCTGCCGCACGGTGACCGCCCGCGCGGTCGGCGCCTTGCCGGTGATGGCCCGCCGCACCGCGTGCCAGGCCTTTCCCGCCGGGCTCTCGGCGATGATCTGCCGGTCGGTGACGTCCCGCGCCTCGGTCCACTCCTTGCCCCAGACCTCGGCGAAGTCCTGCCCGTCCCAGGGGGTGAGCCCGGCCAGCGCCATCCTGCACCCGACGGTCCCGAGCAGGGGTCCGCGCAGGGGCCTGGCCACGTCGTCCAGGGTGCGCAGGGTGAGCACGGCCCCGGCGTTGGCCGACCGCAGCCGCTGGATGCCGCGCACGGCCTCGGGGGTGACGACGCCGGTCGCGTCGTCCAGCACCAGGCAGGCGAACAGGGACCGGTCCTCGCGCTCCGTCACGCTCGCCGTGAACTGGGCGAGGACGAGCCGCGCCAGCACCCGCGACGCGTCGGCGTGGCCCCGCGCGGGCAGGTCGACCCGGACCCGCACGGGGTGGTCCAGCGCCCTGAGGGTGAAGGGCCGCGACTGCCCGGAGGTGTCGAAGAACCCCGCGAAGGCCGGCCGGTCGAGCAGCGCCACCCGGTCGGCGAGGACCCCGCCCACGTCACCGGGGTGCGCCAGCTGCCGTTCCCGGGCGTCGAGTTCGCGCAGCAGCGACTCCTGTCCCGTCTCCGTCAGGCCCCGGCGCAGCTCCGCGAGCGGGCCGGGCGCGCCGTCGAGCAGGCCGCGCAGCTCGGGGACGGAGGGGAAGCGGCCGTGCACCGCGCGGAAGGGGCCGAGCAGTTGGGCGAGGACGGTGGTGGCACGCCGGCTGTCGCTGCCGGGGTGCGGGTCGGCCAGGTCACCGGCCAGCGCCTCGGCGAGGACGGCGGCGGCCTCGTCGGGGTCGGTGGTCCCGCCGTACAGGTCGAGGTCGTAGGCGGAGTCGGGATTGCCGATCCGCACCACGACGTCGTACGCGTCGGCCGGGCCCGCTCCCGCGCCGGCGGCGCCCACCACGACCACCGCGGCGCGTCCGGCGAGCGCGTGCAGGCACAGCGACTCGGCGATCGGCCGGACCACGGAGCCGGTCTTGCCGGAGCCGGCCGGT
>NZ_LIRG01000024.1 GCF_001419695.1 Streptomyces prasinopilosus | reverse complement strand
CGTCGGCGGCGGTCCCGGCGACCCGGACCTGATCACCGTGCGCGGACGCCGGCTGCTCGCCGAGGCGGACGTGGTCATCGCCGACCGGCTCGGCCCGCGCGACCTGCTGGCCGAACTCCCGCCGCACGTCGAGGTGATCGACGCGGCGAAGATCCCGTACGGCCGGTTCATGGCACAGGAGGCCATCAACAACGCGCTGATCGAACACGCCAGGCAGGGCAAGGCGGTGGTCCGGCTCAAGGGCGGCGACCCGTACGTCTTCGGCCGCGGCATGGAGGAACTGCACGCGCTCGCCGAGGCGGGCATCACCTGCACCGTGGTCCCCGGCATCTCCAGCTCCGTCTCGGTCCCGGGCGCGGCCGGGATCCCGGTCACCCACCGCGGCGTGGCCCACGAGTTCACCGTGGTCAGCGGCCACGTGGCGCCCGACGACGAGCGGTCCCTGGTCGACTGGCCGTCGCTGGCGAAGCTGACCGGCACCCTCGTGGTGCTCATGGGCGTCGACAAGATAGACCGGATCGCCGAGACCCTGGTGGCGCACGGCAGGTCGCCGCAGACGCCGGTCGCCCTGGTCCAGGAGGGCACCACGGCTGCCCAGCGCCGTGTCGACGCCACCCTCGCCACGGTCGGCGAGACCGTCCGTACCGAGCAGGTCAGGCCGCCGGCGGTCATCGTCATCGGCGAGGTCGTGAACGTCGGGCCTCCCGCCGAGCGGACCCCGACGCCCTCGCGGACCTCGTAGGCCCCGAGGCCCTCACACGCCCCGCGGCCCCTGTGGGCCGCGGGCGGCACCCCCTGAAGTAACCCGCGGTAACACGGTCGGTCCCGGCCGTTGGCACCACATCCAGGACAAGGCAGTATCACTCCCGTGGCCGATCTCATCACCGTCGAGGACCCCGACGACCCGCGCCTGCACGACTACACGGGCCTGACCGACGTGGAGCTGCGCCGCAAGCGCGAACCCGCCGAGGGCCTGTTCATCGCCGAGGGCGAGAAGGTCATCAGACGCGCCAGGGACGCCGGCTACGAGATGCGCTCCATGCTCCTCTCGGCCAAGTGGGCCGACGTCATGCGCGACGTCATCGACGAACTCCCCGCCCCGGTCTACGTCGTGAGCCCGGAACTCGCCGAACGGGTCACCGGCTACCACGTGCACCGCGGTGCCCTCGCCTCCATGCAGCGCGCCCCCCTGCCCGCGGCCGCCGAACTGCTGCGCACCGCCCACCGGGCGGTCACGGGATCCGGCGACGACCACACCGGCGCCGGTGCGACGTCCGCCCCGGGTCCGCGGGACGACACGGGTCAGCGGATCGCGGTCTTCGAGGGTTTCGTCGATCACGCGAATCTCGGGGCCGCGTTCCGCAGCGCCGCCGCTCTGGGCATCAGGGGGATCCTGTTGTCGCCGGACTGCGCGGACCCCCTGTACCGGCGTGCGATCAAGGTGTCGATGGGCGCCGTCTTCTCGGTCCCCTACGCGCGGTTCGACGCGTGGCCGGCGGGACTCGACGTCGTGCGCCAGGCCGGGTACGACATCCTCGCCATGACCCCGGACGAGAAGGCGACCCCGCTCGACCGGCTGGACCCGAAGCGCTTCGAGAGGTGCGCCATCATGCTCGGGTCGGAGGGACACGGACTGTCCACGCACGCTCTTCGGGCCGCGGACGAGTGGGTGCGCATTCCCATGTCCGCCGGGATCGATTCCCTCAACGTGGCGGCCGCTTCCGCCGTGGCGTTCTACGCGACCCGGCCGAGGCCCGCCTGAGCGGACGGCCGACGGTCGTCCGAGCGCCCCCGCGGCCGGGGCGGACAGCCCGCTTCCGGGCGCGATGCGACCCGACCGGACCGGAGGCAGGCGTGGAACGTGCGATCCCCGCGTGCGGGAAGGCGCGTGCGGCCGGAAGGTGCCCGTCTCCGGGCATCCGCTCGCGGGGGACCGCCCTCGCTTCCGCGGGCGGATGGACGCCGGGGGTGAACCGGTCGCGTGCGGTGGCCCCCGCCCCTTCGGGCGGATCGTCGAGCAGGACCACGGCGCGAGCCGTGCCGGGCTCGCGGGCGGCCGGAACGGAAGGGGCCGCACGAGCGCGGGGAGCGTCCGGCCGCGGGGCTGCGGAGTCACTCTGCTCCGGGCGCACACCCGTGGCACCGGACGCCGGCCGGGCACCACGCACCGCTCCCTCACCGGCGGGAGGAGGGCGACGCGTGACCGGGACCGGCGGGCGATCCGCCGCCGTCAGCCCCCGGAGTCCCCGACGGGGACGGAGAGGAAGTCCCGGGTGGGACCCGCCCGCTCGGAACCGATCAGCCCGGCCGCCGTGGCCTTGCGCAGGGCGTCCACCCGGGAGACCGCGTCCAGCTTGGCGTAGATGTTGGTGAGATGCCGTTTGACCGTGGCTTCCGTGATGAAGAGCCGTGCCGCTATCTGGGCGTTGCTCAGGGCCTCCGCGACCAGGCGCAGCAGCACCAGCTCCCGCTCCGTCAGCTGGGTCTTCGGCGGGGACGGCTTCCGCCGGTGCAACTGCTCCACCGTCCGGCGGGAAACGATCAGCACCACGCTGTCGGAGGGCCGGCACGCCGAGCGCACGGCGGCGATCAGTTCGTCCCGGAGGATGGACTTGAGCAGGTACCCGGAGGCCCCCGCGTCCAGCACCTTGTGCACCATGTCCGGATCGTCGTGCATCGTCAGTATGAGGACCCGGGTCTCCGGCGCGATCCGGGCGAGGTGCCGAATGGTCTCGGACGCCTGGGGGCCGGGCATCTCGATGTCCAGCAGCAGCACGTCGGGACGTAATCGTGCCACGAGCATCACGGCCTCGGCGCCGGTCGACGCCTCACCCACCACGGTGAATCCCGTGGCCGTACCGAGGACCTCCTTGAGGCCGTCGCGCATCAGGGTGTGATCGTCGGCGATGCAGATGCGGACCCCGGGCGCCGCGGGGGCGCTCACTGGTCGCCCCCCGCGAGCGGTATCCGCAACTCGACGCGGGTGCCGACTCCCGGCACGCTCGACCAGGTGAACTGCCCCCGCAGCAACATGGCGCGTTCCTGCATGGAGGACAGGCCGCCGCCGGCCGGGGAGACACCGGGGTCGAAGCCGACCCCGTCGTCGGTCACCGTCGCGCGCACCGTCCCGCCGCCCACTTCGACGGCGACGTGGAGCCGGGAGGGCGAAGCGTGGCACACCGCGTTGCGGACGGCCTCGCGCACGATCAGGTAGACCTCCTCGCCGACCTCGGCGGGGAGCGAGGTGAGATCACCCCTGGTGCGGATCACCACGTCCACCGACGGCTCGACGTGGACCGTCAGGTAGGAACGCAGCGCCCGCTCCAGGCCACCGGGCTCGACGGACCGGCGCAGTTCCACGGAGAACTGCTGGAGCGTGCTCATGACCTGACGGAGCAGGCCGATCGCCCGGTCGACCTTGTCGCGGGCCAGCGCGGGAGAGGTCTCCGCGTGGTACCTGTGCAGGTCGAGACTCTGCAGGGCCAAGCCCATCCCGTGCAGTACCTGGTCGTGCAACTCACGTGTCATGCGACGGCGTTCGTCCCGCCGCGAAGCCAGGACCAGGTCGCTCGGTGGGAGCGGACGGACCAGCGGATCGCGGACGACGCGGGCCGTGATCCCCTGGTGGAGCAACACGCTGATCCGGGTGACGGCGGCGTCGTCCGGCGGGGCCAACTCGCGGAGCGCTATCGGCAGCAGCACCTCGAACAACGTGGTCCCCATCCTGAGTAACTGCGCCCAGTCCATGCCCGGCCGGGGCCACCCACCACCGCCCGGGGGGATCACGTCGAGCGGTCCGCCGCCTTCGACGGCGGCGATGACGTCGGCGAGGACGGCACAGGCATGGACGGCGAGTTCGTCGACGATCTCCGGCCGGACGGCCGGCCCCCTGCCGTCCTGGTGCAGCGCTTGGCGGACGGAGGTGACGATCTCCTCACGGGCGGCGGAAGCATTGTATGGGTGAACATGTGCCGTCGAAGCCGACAAAGGTGAATCCCTTTCAGTTCCGCACGTCCATGGGAGCGCTCCCATAGCGTGTACAAAGCACCTACTTCGCAGCCGTGAGTGTTACATCCGGACGCCGTGGGAAATCAGACGATTCGACGAGGTGGCCGGTTCTGTTCGCCCCGTCCCCTCCGGTTCCTCGCCTGCTCAGCACCCCACCGAAGACAAAAGTCCATTCTTGATCGTCACATTAATCCCTCCATTCGACTTCCGCCAAGCCGATCGGATCAACACCGTGTGAACGCCGAACGGGGCTGACGTTATGGGAAGGGAACGGCGTTTTCCGGAACAGGCCGGCAGCCCTTCCCGTCCCGCGCCCGGGCCGGCGTGATGCGGGGCCGGGCGGCTCGGGCGCGGATGCCGACGACGCCGTGCTCGCGGGTCGCGCGAACGCCGTGGAGCGCGCCGGGCGGCGCCGGTGGGGCCCACGGCCGCCGACCGGAGGGATCGGCGGCGGCCCGCACGTTCGTCCCGTGACGTCTGTGTCTCCCGGAGCGGAAGCGCCGGTCGGCGGCTGTCCGGTCGATCGGCGGCGGCGTCCCGTCGAGCGGTGTGAACGCCCTCGCCGACGCGGCCCGAACCACGCCGACGAGGCCCGGCGCGAGTGCCGCCAAGAGGTCGGAGGTCTCGGCGGTGCGGCGGTACGCGGTACGCGTTCCTGTCCGGAAACCCGCTGCGAGCCGGGTGCACCCGGTCCCGTCCCGGGACGCGCCCCCACGAGAGGCGCCCGCCGGTCCGCGGGGCCCGCCGCCGGCGCCCTCCCGCCGCTCGGTCCGCCCGCCGCACCGGCGTCGCGCCCCCCGTACTCCGCCGGTCACGGCGTCCTCACCCGACGCGTACGCGGCGCCCTGCGCCCCGGTACGCCCTTGGTCGTAGCCCGTCGTGCACTTTCGCCGACAACCCCGGCGGATCGGCTTCTGCTACTCCCGCCCGTCGTGGCGGATCCGTAGCTTGCACTCGTGTCTCCGCCTCAGTCGCCGCATCGGACAGCATCATGACCGCGGAGGAACCGGCAGTGCCGGTCCCCGTCCCCGGTCATCCCTACGAGAAGCCCCCCGCCGGCCCCACCGGCCGGCCCGGCGCGTGTTCCGGAAGTCCCTCCTTCGGAAGGGGCGCCCCCGGCCCCGCGACGCCCGGCACGCGCTCCCGAGACCTCCGCGAGCAGGGGAGAGCCCCCGGTACCGGCCCCGGGCACCCGGTACGCGGGCGGCCCTCCGCCCCGCGGTCGCCCGCACCGGACGCCGCGGGGTCCGCCCTCCGGGCGGCCGGCGCCGCCTTCGGAACACGACCCGGGGGGAGCGCGGCTCCGCACCCGGGCCGGCCCACCGGAACCGGAGCGTGGTGAGTACCGCGTGGCGCCGCGCTCTGACCGTGCTGTTCGTGGCGGCGGTGGCGGCAGGCGTCTGCCTCGCGCTGCGGGGGCAGGACTGGTCCGTGCTCGCCGGACTGTTCCACCGCGGGTCGGCGGCGGCGCTGCTGGGTGCCGTGGTGGTCAGCGCGGCCGGCCTGCTGTGCGGGGCCCGGTCCTGGATGCTGACGCTGTCGGTCGTCGCGGTGCCCGTACCCACCGGCACCGGGATGCGGATGTTCTTCGTCGGCTTCCTGGGCAAGTTCGTGCCGGGACGGGTGTGGGGGCTGATCGTCCAGATCCGGATGGGCGAACGGGCCGGTGCCACCAAGGCCCAGATGGCCGGGACGTACCTGGTCAACCTGGTCGTCGTGCTGCTCACGGGCGGTACGGTCGGCATGCTCGTCGCGCCGACCCTGCTCGCCGACGGTGTCCGGTGGCTGCTGCTGCCCCTGGTCCTGCTGGCGGTCCTCGTGGCCCGGCCCGGCCTGATCCACGGGTTCGCGGGGCTCGCCGCCCGGATCGGGCGGCGGCCGCCGCCCCCGCCCTTCGCCCGGCCGCGGGCCCTGCGGCGGGCCATCGCCTACCAGACGGTCGCCTGGGTGCTGTCGGGCCTGCACGTCTGGGTGATCGCGGTCCTGCTCGGCGCCGCGCCGCTGCCCGCGCTGCCGGCCGCGGTCGGGGGATTCGCCCTCGCCACCGTGGTCGGAACCCTCGTGGTGTTCGCACCCGACGGCGCCGGTGTCCGTGAACTGCTGCTGGTGCCCGCCCTCGCCCCGGTTCTGCCCCTGTCCGCCGCCGTCGCCACCGCCCTCGGCAGCCGGGTCCTGACCCTCGTCGCCGAACTCGTCACCTCCGGTACCGCCCTGGGCGCGGTCGCCCTCCACGACCGCCGCGACCTTCCCATCTCCCTCCGAAAGGGGACTGCCGTATGACAAAGCTGATGAGCATCGACGACGCCGAAGGAATGTCGGTCGACCAAGTGCACGGCCTGTACCGGAAATACGTCAACAAGAGCCAGGTCTCCCTGATGACGTCATTCGGGTTCGGCCGGGAACTGGTCGACCGGGCCGAGGGCGCGTACATCCATACGCGGGACGGCCGCCGGATCCTGGACTTCACCGGAGGCGTCGGCGTCCTCAACCACGGCCACAACCATCCACGGATCCTCGAAGCCCGCCGGCGGTTCGCCGAGAGCGGGCGGATGGAGGTCCACAAGACGTACTTCTCCCCCTACCTGGCCGCGCTGTCCCACAACCTGGCCGCCGTGCTCCCCGGTGACCTGGACATGTCCTTCCTGCCCAACTCGGGCGCGGAGGCCGTCGAGGGCGCGGTGAAGCTCGCGTACAAGTACCACGGCGGCCGGCGCAACAGCGTGCTGCGCAGCGACATCAGCTTCCACGGCAAGCTGCTCGGCTCGGGCAGCCTGACCGGCAGCTCGCAGAACCACTTCGCCTTCCCCGGCATCCCCGGCGTGTCCACCTTCACCTACGACGACCTGGACTCCGTCCGTGCCGCCGTGGACGCGACCCGGGACAGCAAGGGCCGGTCGGACGTCTACGCCCTTCTCATCGAGCCGTTCAGCGCCTCCACCATCCGGTGGTGCTCGGAGGAGTTCCTGCGCGGGGTGCGCGAGTTGTGCACGAAGGAGGACATCATCCTCATCTTCGACGAGATCTACAGCGGCTGGGGCAAGACCGGCACCATGTTCTACTTCATGCGTCATCCCGGGCTCGTGCCCGACGTGGTGACGACGTCGAAGTCCTTCGGCGGCGGCAAGTCCTCGATCTCCGCGTACGTCGCCCGCCGGCCGGTCTTCCGCAAGGCGTACGACAACCTCCAGGACGCGCTGCTCCAGAGCACCAGCACCACGTACTACGGTTTCGGCGAGGAGTGCGCCACCGCCATCGAGGCGATCAACGTCGCCGTGGAGGAGGACTTCCCGGCGCGGGCCAGGGCGATCGAGAGCGTCCTCGGTCCCGGCCTCGAACGGATCGCCAAGGAGCACTCCGACATCGTCACGGAGGTCCGGGGCGCCGGCGCTCTGTGGGGCGCCTTCCTGGGCAGCCCCGGACTCTTCGACCTGGTCGCCAAGCTGGCCCCGGGCGGCCTCGCCAAGGACCCGCAGTTCGGCACGAAGGTGGTCACCTGCGCCGTCATCAACGCGCTGTACCAGGACCACGACATCTACGCCTACTACACGCTCAACGGGAAGAACCCCCTGGTCGTCGGTCCGCCGCTGGTCGCCACCCCGGACGAGGTGGAGATCTTCCTGGAACGGCTGGAGCGCACCCTCGCCTCCGGACTGCCCCGCCTCGTGACGCGCTTCGTCCGGGAGAAGGTGTCGTCGCTGTGGTGAAGACGGTGGTGGTGACGGGCGGCAGCGGCATGCTGGGCGGGAATCTGGTCAGGTCGCTGGCCGCGTCCGGTATGCGGGTACGCAGTCTCGACGTGCGGCCCCCCGCCGAGCAGGTGCCGGGCGTCGACCACGTGACCGCCGACGTGAGGGATCCGGGACGGGTGAGAGCCGCGCTGGGCGGTGCCGACGCGGTGGTGCACACCGCGGCGGCGCTGCCCAGCTATCCCGAGCAGGAGATCCGCTCGATCATCGTCGACGGCACCAGGACCGTCCTGCGGGCGGCCGAGGACACCGGCCTGGAACGCGTGGTGCACATCTCCTCCACGGCGGTGTACGGGCTGCCGGACGTCGTCCCGACCACGGAGGACTACCCGCGCAGCCCCGTCGACGCCTACAGCAGGGCCAAGGCGGGGGCGGAGGAGGTCGCCGAGGAGTTCCGCGCCCGGGGTCTGTGCGTCCCCGTCCTGCGGCCCAAGACGTTCGTCGGACCGGGCCGGATGGGCCTGTTCGCCATGCTCTTCGAGTGGGCGGAGGAGGGCCGCAACTTCCCGGTGCTGGGCCGGGGGGACGTACGCATCCAGATGTTCTCGGTCGACGACCTGGTGGACGCGGTCGCGACCGCGCTCGCCGCGCCGGCGGAGGCCGCCGACGACACCTTCAACCTGGCCGCGGCCGAGTTCGGGACCCTGCGGGAGGACTTCCAGGCCGTACTGGACGCCGCGGGACACGGAAAACGCGTGATCTCCGTCCCCGCCGCGCCCGCGGTCATGACCCTCGACCTGCTGAGCCGGCTACGGCTGTCCCCGGTGTACGGCCGGCTGATCCACAAGCTGCGCGCCGACTCCTACGTCAGCATCGACAAGGCGCAGAAGGTGCTCGGCTGGACGCCCCGCTTCTCCAACAGCGAGGCCATCCTCAGCACCTACGACTGGTGGCGCGCCACCAGATCCACCTCCGGAGCGACATCTTCCACGGGCCGGACCAGCCGGGAGCCGTGGAAACAGGGCGCACTGGGTCTGGCCAAAGCCTTCTTCTGAGCGGGAGACCATCGTGACGACGAGTGCCGACCAGCCCCTCGACACCAGCCTCGACGCCAGTCTGCCCATCCCCATGGATCCGCCCGTACAGGTCCGTGACCAGCCCCTCGACGACCAACACTTCGCCACCGGCCTGCCCGCGGATCCGCCGCGGCGCCGGATCCGGAGCGTGTCACGCGGACTGCTGTCCCTCGTACGCCCGGGGCAGTGGCCGAAGAACCTTCTCGTGGTACCGCTCGCCCTGTTCGACGCGCAAGGAGCGCCCCGGGGATTACTGGCCGGCACCGCCTGGGCCGTCGTGCTGTTCACCCTGGCGTCATCCCTGGTGTACGTGCTGAACGACCTGTACGACCGCCACCGCGACCGGCTGCACCCCACCAAACGCCACCGTCCCATCGCCTCGGGACAGGTGGGCGTGCCGACCGCCGTCGCCTACGGCGCCCTGCTCGCGCTCGTGCTGACGGGAGCGGCGCTGTACGGCCCCGTCACCGACTGGTGGCCGATCGCCGTCTACCTCTGCCTCAACACCGCCTACAGCCGAGGTCTGAAGCACGTCCCCCTGCTGGACGTCTTCGTGGTGGCCGCGGGATTCGCCCTCCGTGCGATCCAGGGCTACCTCGCCGGCGGCACGGCGATCCACAGCTGGATGCTCGTCTCGGTGTTCTCCCTCTGCCTGGTGTTCATCCTGGGGAAACGCCGGCACGAGATGACGGTGGGCGGCGTCTCCCACCGTCCGGCCCTGCGGGGCTACTCCGTCCAGTTCCTCGACCACCTGATCGCCCTGTGCGCCGGCGTCACCGTGATCACCTTCCTGCTCAACCTGCAGGAGTCGGTCGGCGCGCCCTACACCGACCTGGCGATCCTCGGCTCGACGCCGTTCGCCCTCTTCGCCATGGCCCGGTACCTGCAGCTGCTGCACGTCCAGGGCGGTGGCGGTGAGCCGACCCGCATCCTGCTGCGCGACCGCGCCATGGTCGTCACCTCCCTGCTCTGGGCGCTGCTGCTCGGCGGCACCCTCCTCGCCACCCACCACTAGTCACCCTCAGGAGGACCACGATGCCGCAGCCTCTCGTGTCGGTCATCATCCCCAACTACAACTACCAGAACTCGATCGGGCTCTGCGTCGACGCGGCGGTGCAGCAGACGTACTCCCCGCTCGAAGTGATCGTGGTCGACGACCACAGCACCGACGACTCCCTGCGGATCGCCCGCCGCCGGGACGTGACCGTCCTGCAGACGCCCAGCAACAGCGGTGTCGCCGTGGCCCGCAACACCGGAGCGGCGGCTGCCCGCGGCGAGATCCTCTTCTTCGTCGACTCCGACGTGGCGCTGCGTCCCGACGCGGTGGAGAAGGCGGTCGAGGAACTGCTCGCCCACCCCGAGTACGGCGCGGTGTGCGGCATCTACGAGGACCAGCCGCTGATCCGGGACAGCATCGTCGAGGAGTGCCGGGTGCTGCAGGCCTACTGCTGGCGGATGGACTCGCTCGGCACGGTCAGCTTCCTGTTCTCCTCGCTCACCGCGATCCCGCGCCGGGTCTTCCAGGAGATCGGCCCGTTCAACCCGAGGCTGAGGCAGACCGAGGAGGTCGAGTACGGCGAGCGGATGTCGGCGCGCTACGAGATCATGGTCACCCCGCGCGTGCTGGGACGCCATGACGACGACGACGAGCTGCCGGCCCTGCTGCGCAAGCTGTTCCGGCGAGCCCGGCTGAGGGTCCCGCTGTTCGCCCGGCGCCGGCGCTTCGCCAAGGGGTTCGAGACCGCGTCCCGGTCGATGGCCGCGGTGGCCGCGCTCGGGGCGGTGGCCACCCTGCCGCTCGCCCTGCTCGGCCCGTGGTGGACGGCGCTGCCGGTGGCGCTGGCCGGACTCTCGGTCGCCGGCGACCTGTCGATGTACCGCTACGTCCTGAAACGGCGCGGTGCGCGGTTCCTCGTGGTCTTCACCTCGGTGGCCTTCGCCACGAACGTCGCCATCTCGGCGGGCATCGCGGTGGGTGCCGTCCACTGGCTGCTGTCCGGCCGGTTCCGCCGGCTGTACGAGTCCGAGTGGCTGACCACCGGCCGGCAGGCGCCCGGCACGCCGGAGCAGCCGACGGAACGGCAGACCGGGATGACGGCGTGAGCGTGCCCGTGGAGGAGGCCCGGGAGACGGGGGACTCCGGAGCGGCCCACGCACCGGAGTCCTCCCGGCCACGAGCGGGCGGCCGGGCCGTCCGGCTGCACACCGCGGCCCTCGGGCTCTGGACGGTGTTCCTGGTGGCGTTCCTGCTCCTGACCGGCGAACACTGGTGGTGGCGGCCGGTGGAACTGCTTCCTCCCCTGGTGTTCCTGCTGGTTCCCCTGGTCCTGCTGGCGCTCACCCCGCTGGCCCGCACGGCCAGGATCCGGCTGGCCGCCGCCGCGCTGTGCTGCCTGGCGCTCGGCCTGCCGCTGGCGGGACTGAACGTGCACGCCCTGCCGGGCGTCGGCGGCGCTCCGGCCGCACCGCCGGGGGCACTGCGGGTGTTCTCGTGGAACACCGAGTACTGGGACGACGACGACGACCCGGACGCGTTCTACGCGTACCTGAAAGCGCAGCGGGCCGACGTCTACCTGCTCCAGGAGCACGTCTCCTGGGACCTCGACGGCCACCGCCCGGTCCGGGCGGACCACGTGGCCGAACTCCGCGAACGCCTCCCGGGGTTCCACGTGGTGGCCGTCGGCGAGATGCTGACCGCGTCCCGGTACCCGATCGAGAAGTGGAACGCCCTGGACAGCTGGCCCTACCTGTCCGACTCCCGCATCGGGATGCCGCCCGACGGAGAGTTCCCGGATTACTACAGGTACAAGGTGCTCCGCACCGATCTGCGGATCGACGGACGGGTGATGACGTTCTACAACATGCACGTCCCGGTGCAGCTCGACGTCTCGATGGACCCCGCCTCGGCCGGTTTCACCTCGTTCATGCGGGCCCAGGAGGTCCGGCGGCAGGCCCACTACCGGGCCCTGGAGCGGGATCTGACGGAGAACCGGCTGCCCGTGGTGCTGGCGGGCGACATGAACGGCACCTCGGCCATGGGCGAGGTGCGCCGGCTCGGCGACCGGCTGCGGGACGCGCTGCCCGCGAGCGACCAGCTCCATCCCGGGTCCTGGCCCGCGAGCGGGCCGGCGTTGTGGCGGCTCGACTGGGCGTTCACCAGCGAAGCGGTCAGGGTCCACGACTACCGGACGGTGGACAGCCGGGGCATGTCCGACCACCGGGCACAGGCGCTCACCCTGTCGGCGTCCGGCGACTGAGGGCACCGGCGGCACACCGGGCACCGGGTCGTACGACGAAGGTCGTACGCGGGGCTGTCCGAAACTCCCAGATCACCGCGGAAACGTCCCGGCCCACCGCCGGTTTACCTACGGTGTCCTCAACACCCCTACCTGGCAATCGGGTTGAGTGAGCTCTCCCGCGATCCCAGCAGGAACCCGGAGGAAGAATGCGACAGCGACCCATGGACAACGACACCGGCATCCAGGTCAGCACGGTGTGTCTGGGCGCCATGCCGTTCGGCACCACCGTCGACGAGGAGACGTCGTTCGCGATCCTGGACCGATTCGTGGAGGCGGGCGGAACCACCATCGACACCGCCAACTGCTACTCGTTCTGGGTGGACGGCGGCAGCGGCGGCGAGAGCGAGACCGTGCTGGGCCGCTGGCTGAAGGACCGGGGCGGCCGGGACGGTCTGACCCTCGCCTCCAAGGTCGGTTCCGGACCCGGACCCGACGGGCAGGCCGAAGGGCTCGCGCCGGCCGTGATCCAGGAGCAGCTGGAAGGGACCCTGCGCAGGCTGGGCACCGACCACGTGGACCTCTACTACGCACACCGCGAGGACAGGACCACGCCCGACGAGGAGACCCTCGCCGCCTTCCACCGGACCGTGACCGACGGGAAGTCCCGGGTGCTGGGCGCCAGCAACCACGCCGCCTGGAGGCTCGCCGAGACCCGTTCCCTCGCCGAGCGGCGCGGATGGACCCCGTACACGGCGGTGCAGCAGCGCTACTCGTATCTCCAGCCCCGGCCGAAGACCGTACTGCCCGAGGGCGGCCACGTCCACGCGAGCGACGAACTGCTCGACTACGTGAGCGCCCACCGCCTCACCTTCTTCGCCTACACCACGCTCCTCTGGGGTGCTTACAGCCGCCCGGAGAAGCCGCTCCCCGAGCACTACGCGCACCCCGGCACCGAACGCCGGCTGCGTGCCCTCGCCAAGGTCTCCGCCGAGCTGGGCGCGACACCGTCCCAGGTGGTCCTGGCCTGGCTGACCGGCGGCGAGCCCGCGGTGGTGCCGATCGTCGGCGTCAGCTCGGTGGCCCAGCTCGACGAATGCCTCGCGGGCGCGGAGCTGGAGCTGCCGACGGAACTGCGCCAGGTCCTCGACGAAGCCGTCTGACCCCGGCGGGGCCGCCCGACCCCGACGGGGCCCCGCGCCCCGTCGGCCGTACCGATGAACCGATGGAGGGGACCCCGCCCGGCGATCCCGCGGGGCGGGGCCCCCACCCCGCCCGTCCGTCCGCGTCCCCGTCCCGAAGGTGTCACCGTGACCGCGTCCTCCGTCCCCGCCGCAGACGACGCCCGCAGCTCGACGCGGGTCTCCGTCGTCATTCCCAACTACAACTACGCCGCGACGCTGGGCCTGTGCCTCGCCTCGCTGGCCGCACAGACCCTGCCGGCATTCGAAGTGATCGTCTCGGACGACGCCAGCACCGACAACTCCGTGGAGGTGGCCGAGAGCTTCGGCTGCCGTGTCCTGCGGGCCCCGCGCAACGCCGGTGTCTCCACGGCACGCAACGCGGGAGCGGCCGCCGCGCGGGGCGACATCCTGTTCTTCCTCGACTCCGACCAGGCACTGGCCCCCGACGCGCTGGAGAACGCGGTCCAGCTGCTCTCGGAGGACCCGCGCCTCGGCTGCGTGCACGGCATCATCGCCGCCGAACCCCTCGTGGACGACGGCCCGGTGGAGTGGTACCGGACCCTGCACGCGCACCACTGGCGGCTCAAGGGCGTCGGTCCGACACCCACGGCGTACTTCGCCGCGGCGGCCGTACCGCGTGCGGTGTTCGAGGAGGTGGGGCCGTTCGAGCCCGCGCTGCGCGACAGTGAGGACGTGGAGTACAGCGAGCGTCTGGCCGCGCGGTACGGCATCCTGCTCACCGACCGCATCGTCGCGGCACACGACGAGGAGCACCGGCTCGGCCGGATGCTGCGCGAACAGTTCCGCCGCGCCCAGTACCTGCTCCCCTTCGCCGCCGCGCACCGCCGGCGTCCCGGCGCGCTGCGGGCCAACAGCGAACTCGGGGTGGCCGCGGCGCTCATCACCGTGACCACCGCGCCACTGGCCGTCCTCGTCCCCGCACTGGCGCCGCTCCCGGTGCTCGGCGCAGTCGCGTTCGCCGCGGCGGACCCGTCGCTCCTGGCGTTCGTCCGCCGCAAGCGCGGCATCGGTTTCCTGCCCCTCTTCATCGGCCTCCACCTGCTGGTCAACGTACAGATAGCCCTGGGCGCCGCGACCGGCTGGGTGCGCAGCCGCTTCGACCGCGACTTCGGCGCGGCCCTCGGAGCCCGCGGTGTCTGACCTCGTACGCGCCCACATCGCACAGGCGGCCTGGAGCCTCGTACGCCGGGCGGAGTCCTGGCGCACCGGACGCCGCCCGCTGCTGGCACACGGGCCGCTGTTCGGTGTTCCGGCCGGCGCGCGGGGACCGGACGCCCCCCGTCCCGTGGCGCTGACGGTGGACGACGGCCCGGATCCCCGCTGGACCCCACGACTTCTGGACGTGCTCGACGCCCACGGCGTCCGGGCGACGTTCTTCGTGGTGGGCGAGCGCGCGGCCCGGCACCCGGACCTGCTGCGCAGGATCCTCGCGGCGGGACACACGATCGGGAACCACACGCACAGCCACCCGCAGCCCTTCGCGGCCCTCCCTCCCGCACTGATCCGGGAGGAGATCCGGCGCACCCAGCGCGTGGTCGCCGACGAGACCGGGTTCACGCCGGCCCTCTTCCGCGCCCCGGCCGGCGGCTGGTCGCGCACCGTGCTCGGCGCGGCGCGCGAGCAGGAACTGACGTCCGTCGACTGGAGCGTGGACCCCAAGGACTGGCGCTCACCGCCGGTGGCCCGCATCGTGCGGACCGTACTGAGTGCGCGGCGCGGTGACATCGTGTTGTGCCACGACGGCGGTGGCGACCGGTCGAGGACCGTGGCCGCGCTCGACACGGCGCTCGGCCGGCTCCGGCGAGACGGAACCGTGTTCACCGTGCTGTGAGCGCCCGTACCTCCCGGCGCACCGCGATCGGCGGTCCGCCCGGAGGGCAGGGGGCCGGCCCGCCGACCGGAACTCCCCGCACCGGGCCTTCGCCAACCGCCCGGTGACGCCCACCCGCCGGGCCGGCGGACGGATGAAGCCCCCGGTGGACGGGTTCACGACCGGGACCACCAAAGGCTTCGGACGTCTGCCCCCGTGCGGGCCGGACCCGTCCGGCCGTACCCCGGTCCTCCGTCCGCTCGGCCGCGGGAGCACCGCCGTCGGACCGGAAGCCGGTGACCGGCCGCCACGCCCCCGCCGCCGTCACCGAGGCCGCGGGACGGGCCCCGTCAGCCCTGGATCAGGGCGATGCCGGCCGCGACCACCAGGGTCACCACGACGAACACGAACAGCCGCTGCAGGAGCAGACGCGGATTGGCCGGCCGCAGGCCGGTCCCCGTCGTCCGGGGTCCGGTACGGCGGGGACCGGTGCCCGACCGCGTGGAGTCCCGCGACCCCGGGGCGGACCGGGGACCGGACGACGCAGACCGTGATCCGGACGCGGACCGGGAACCCGACGCGGGCCGTGCCCCGGACCGGGAGGACTTGCCCCCGCGGGAGGCACCGCCGCGCGAGGCACCGCCACCGCGTGACGGGCCGCCCCCGCGCGACGGCGGCACGCTCCGGCCGCCGCGCCGACGCGGCGCCCCGGCCCCGGCCGGGCCGGCGCCGCGCCCCGGGCCCGCGCCCTGCGGCGGGGGAGTGGCGGTCCGCCCCTCGGGCGCG
>NZ_LIRG01000239.1 GCF_001419695.1 Streptomyces prasinopilosus | reverse complement strand
GTGGTCCCGGTACCGGGACCCGAGGTGCGCCCGGTCACCGCCGTCCGCGGGCCGTGGCCGGTGACGGCCCCGCCGCCTTCCCGTGCGGTCCCCCGGTGACCAGCGCCAGGAGCGCCTCGGGGTCGCCGGGTTCCCGGTCGGCCCGCCAGGCGACGTGCTGGTCGGGGCGGACCAGCACCAGGTCGCGCTCGTACAGTTCGCGCGCGAGCGGATCGCCGAGCGTCAGGACCCGCAGCGGCACGCCCCGGGCGCGGGCCGCGGCCTCGATCCGTCCGGTCCGCGGCGGGCGCGGGCCGAGCCGCAGCAGGGTGAATCCGGGGCCGAGCCGGTCGAACAGCGAACTGCCCTGCGTGCGGCGGTCGTCGAGCCACAGGTGGGGGGCGCGGCCGCCGGGCGCGGCGGAGGGCGTGTACACGGAGAAGGAGTCGGGCACCGGCCCGCCCCCGTCCCCGTCGACGATCGGCGAGCCGTCGTAGCGGGCGCCCAACTGCACGCCGAGGGTGTCCAGGGTGCGCATCCCGTACTCGGCGAGTTCCGCTCCGGTCTTGGCCCGGGCGGCCTCGCCGGCGGCGGAGTCCTCCTCCAGGGAGGCGGGCCGGGCGACGGCTCCGAGTCCCTGGCCGAGGGTCCGGGCCGCCGAGGTGTTGCGCAGGGCGATCGGCCGGCGTTCGACGCCGTACGTGTCCAGGAGGTGCGGGCCCGCCCATCCCCGCACGGCCGCCGCGAGTTTCCAGGCGAGGTTGGCGGCGTCGTCGACACCGGTGTTCATGCCGAAGCCGCCGTTGGGCGTGAACAGGTGGGCGGCGTCACCGGCGAGCCGGACGCGGCCCGTGCCGAACGACTCGGCGACCAGCGCCGCGCCCGCGGTCCAGGGCCGGTGGCTGAGCACCTCGACCGGGAGGGGCTCCCCCGCCGCCCGCCGCACCAGCCGCACCAGTTCGGCGTCGGTCGCCGTGTCGGGGTCGACGGAGCTGGTGAGCAGGAAGAACTCGTCCACGCCGTTGAGCGCGATCAGGTTCAGCGCGAGGTCGGCGTTGACGACCCAGTTGCTCCACGCGCCGCGGCCGCGCAGGAAGTCCCGGTACAGCGTGGGCACCCGCAGGTGGGCGGCGGTGGAACGGCGCCCGAGGATGTCCTGGTCGAGGGTGCCCTCCCCCTCGTAGCGGATGCCGAGGTGGCGTCTGACCAGGCTGTGCCCGCCGTCGCAGCCCGCGACGTACGCGGCCCGGAACGTGCGCCGGACCCCGTCGCGTTCGGCCGTCACGTCGACGTGCGCCTCGCTCTCGCGCAGGGCGGTGACCGTCCAGCCGAAGCACAGGGTGATCCGCGGCCGGGTGCGGGCGTGGTCGAGCAGCAGCCGCTCGACGTACATCTGGTTCGCCCGGTGCATCGGCTCGGGGGCCGGTTCCGCGCGGTCGGCGGCGCTGCGCCGGCTCAGCACCTCGGCGGTGCCCGGCCAGGGCAGCAGGGCCAGTTCGTGCGCGTTGTAGCGGGTGAAGAAGGAGATGCCGGCCGAGTGGCCGGCGGGGAGACCGAGCCCGCGGACCCGTTCGGCCAGTCCCAGCGTGCGGTAGTGCTCCATGGTCCGCGCGTTGTGGGTGCTGCCGCGCGGCCGGTCGGGCACGTCCTGCTGGGAGTTGAGGACGACGCAGGGCACTTCCTGCCGGTCCAGGAACAGCGCGAGCATCAATCCGACCGGACCGCCGCCGACCACGGCGACCGGGGTTGTCAGCGGGTCGTCCATCCGACGCGGCCTCCAGCCTTCTCTCGATCGAACGGGATCGATCGTTGCAACCCCCTCTGAAGAACGAAGCGAGATCGGCGGCCGGGGCGGCCTTCCATCGGCTCTTTAGCAGCCGGTTGGAGACTCCGCCACGAACCCTTTACCGAACCGCTGGGGTATCACGGGCCGCGATGTCTCACCGGTGACCGAAGAATTCGGCGCATCACTGCGGAGTGTGAGGTATTCCTATGTTCCTCTTCGGCACGCACAGGTCCGTCACGCAACGCCTACGCCTCCATGCCGCCCGGGATCTGGGGGCGGGGAACTTCTTCTGGCACGCGTGGCGCATCGCCCGTGACCGGGACCGTCCGCTGCTGTTCCACCCCGACGTCTCCTCCCCCTCCTGGGCGACGGACGAGCCGCGGGGGACGTCCCTGGACGACGTGCGCGTCGCCGTGATCCGCTACGCGCACTGGTACCGCGGCCGCGGGGTGCGGCCCGGGGCGCACGTGGGCCTGCACACCCGCGACGGGCTGCTCGGACTGATCCACCACATCGCCATCACGTCGCTCGGCGCGGCCGCCGTGCACTGCAACCCCAGGATGGCCCCGGCGACGGCCGCCGAGTACTTCCTGCGCACCCGGACCACCGTGCTGGTGGGCGACGGCGACCTGCTCAAGGGCCTCGCGGACGCCTGGGAGTCGGACGCGCCCGGGCGGGCCACGCCCGAGGTCGCGGACATCGCCGCGCTCGCCGCGACCGCTTCCCCGCCGCCCCGGCCGATGCCCGGCTTCCCGCACCGGCACGCCGCCGACGACCTGATCATGATCTCGCACTCGTCGGGCACCACCGGACGGCCCAAGGCGCCGGTG
The DNA here is from genome assembly GCF_001419695.1 of Streptomyces prasinopilosus. Lineage (GTDB taxonomy): Bacteria > Actinomycetota > Actinomycetes > Streptomycetales > Streptomycetaceae > Streptomyces > Streptomyces prasinopilosus. Next base: position 17,383 of record NZ_LIRG01000239.1, on the reverse strand, counting down.
TTCCACCACCGTTCGTTCTTCGCGGGCAAGCGCGAACGGCTGTGGTCCTTCCCCTCGCTGCGTTCCGACCGGCTGCTGACGGCGCTGCCGCACAGCCACTCGGCGGGCATCAGCTACCTCAGCATGGCCATGCTGCTCGGCATCCCGACGCTGATCCTGGACGACCCGGGCGGCGGGGCCGTGGCGAAGGCGGTCAACCTGTTCCGTCCCACCACCGTGCTGGCCTTCCCGCTCTCCCTCGCCGAGGTGCCCGTCGAGGAGATCGCCCCCGAGGCCGCCCGGCACATCCACACCTGGCACGGCATGGGCGACGCCTCGCACGAGAGGCACATCCGCCCGCTGATCGCCCTGGGCCGGCGCACCGAGAACGGCAAGGTGCTGAACGGTTCGCGCTACCTCGACGGACTCGGTTCGTCGGAGATGGGCATGGTGCTGTTCAAGCAGGCCTACACGCCCGAGACGACCCGGTACGCACGCCGCATCGGCACCCCCGCCAAGGTGGTGCGCAAGGCGGCGGTGCTCGACGAGCAGGGCCGTGAACTGCCCGACGGGCAGGCCGGCCGGCTCGGTGTGCAGACCCCGAGCGTGACCGCCGGCTATCTGGACGAGCCGAACCTGACCGCGGAGTCGACGGTCAACGGCTACTTCCTCACCGGCGACATCATGCGCCGTGAGGGCGACGGCAGCTGGTACCACCTCGACCGCACCCCCGACGTGATCCACACCGTCGACGGGCCGGTGTACAGCCTCCCGGCGGAGGAGGTCGTCCTGCTCGCGACGGGGGCGCTGGACACGGCGGTCGTCGCGGTCGACGATCCCGGCTCCCCGGGCCGTTCCCGTCCCCTGGCGGTCGTCCTGTTCGCCGACGACGCCGGGCGCGACGCGGCCCGGCTGCTCGAGACGTGCAACGCGGCCCTGGCTCGCGAGGGCCTGGCACCGCTCGGCGGGCTGCTGCTGGCCGCCGACCGCTCCGACCTCCCGGTCGGTGTCACGGGCAAGGTCCTCAAGCGCCTGCTGCGCGAACGCCTGCGCACCGTCCTGTCCCGCACCGGCGACTCCGCGCTCGCCGTGTCCGCCCCCGTACGGAAGGTCTGATCATGCCCGGTACCGAGACGGCGGCGGCACGCCGGGTGGTGGATCTGATCACCGGCACCTGGCGGGCCCAGGCCCTGTACGCGGCGGCCTCCCTGTCCCTGCCCGACCACATCGCCGCCGGGCACGGCACCGTCCCGGCGCTGGCCGAGCGCACGGGTGCCAGCGAGGACGGCCTCGCCCGGCTGCTGCGCCTGCTCGCGGCGCTCGGTGTGCTCTCCGGGGACGAGGAGGAGGGCTACGGGCTCACCGACGTGGGCGCGCTCCTCGTCGTGGGCGGCGAGCAGTCCATGCGCGACATGGTGCTGCTGTACGGGGAGGAGTTCCACCGCGCCTGGGGTGCGGTGGTGCCCGCGATCCGCACCGGAACCTCCGGCTTCGAGCACGCGTTCGGCACCTCGCTGCACGCGTATCTGCGCGACGAGCCCGACGCGGGACCGCGGTTCCTGCGCGCCATGAACGCGGGCAACGTCTTCTTCCCCGAGGTCGCGGAGGCCTTCGACTTCGCGGGGGCGCACACCGTGGTCGACGTGGCGGGCGGCAGCGGCCTGCTGCTGTCGGCCGTGCTGCGGGCCCACCCCCACCTGTCGGGGACCGTCTTCGACCTGCCGCACATGCTGCCGGTGGCCGAGCGCCACCTGAGCGCCGCCGTCGGGGCGCACCGCTACGAGACGGTCGCCGGCGACGTCTTCGACAAGGTCCCCGCGGGCCACGACGTGTACCTGCTGTCCCGGGTGCTGCAGGACTGGGACGACGAGCGGTGCGTGACGCTGCTCGCCAACATCCGCGAGGCCATGTCGGACACGGGACGGCTGCTGGTGCTGGAGCGGGTCGTCGCCACCGACGGCTCCGCCCTCGTGCTGCCCCTGCTGTGGGACCTGCACCTGCTGATGGCCGCGGGCGGCCGCGAGCGCACCCTCGACGGGTACCGCTCCGTCCTGCGCGCCGCCGGCCTGCGCCTGGAGAGCGTCCGTTCCCTCGCCCTGGAGACCAGTCTGCTGGTCGCCGCACCGGTGTGAGGGCGCAGCGCCTCCGTCCCCGCCCTCCCCTGCCCCTGACACCCATGGAGTACTCATATGCCCAGCGGTCACCTCGAGCTGTGCCTCGTCGGTGCGGGGCCGCGCGGTCTGTCGGTACTGGAGCGGCTGTGCGCCAACGAGCGCGCCGCGCCCGCACACCGGACCGTCACCGTGCACGTCGTCGACCCCTACCGGCCCGGAGCGGGGCGGGTGTGGCGCACCGAGCAGCCGCGTCTGCTGCTGATGAACACCGTCGCCTCGCAGGTGACCGTGTTCACCGACGCCAGCGTGGAGATGGAGGGTCCCGTCGAGCCGGGCCCCAGCCTGTACGAGTGGGCCCGCGCCCTCGGTGACGGACCCGGCGGGGCGGCGCTCCACGACGAGGCCGTGCTCGCCGAGGCGCGTGGCCTGGGCCCGGACGACTACCCCTCCCGCGCCTTCTACGGCCGTTACCTGGAGGACGTCTTCGGCCGGGTGGTCTCCGGCGCCCCGCCGCACGTGCGGGTGCGGGTGCACCAGGCGCGGGCCGTCGCCCTCGGGGAACGGACCGCGGGCGGTGCGCAGCAGGTCGTCCTGTCCGACGGCGGGGTCCTGGACGGCCTCGACGCCGTCGTCCTCGCCCAGGGGCACGTGCCGACCGACGTCTCCCCCGCCCAGCGGCAGGTGTCGCTGCGTGCGCGGGCCCGCGGGCTGCTGCACGTCCTGCCGGCCAATCCGGCCGACCTCGACCTGTCGGACGTGCGGTCCGGCGAGACCGTGCTGCTGCGCGGGCTGGGTCTGAACTTCTTCGACCACATGGCCCTGCTCACCGTGGGCCGGGGCGGCCGCTTCGACCGCGTCGGCGGGCGTCTCGTCTACCGTCCCTCCGGCCGGGAACCGCGCATCGTCGCGGGCTCCCGGCGCGGGATCCCATACCACGCGCGCGGCGCCAACGAGAAGGGGGCGCACGGCCGTCAGGAGCCCCGCCTGCTGACCGAGCGGGCGGTCGCGGCACTGCGTGAACGCGCGGTGGACGGTGAGCGCGTGTACTTCGGAACCGACCTGTGGCCGCTGATCGCCCGGGAGGTGGAGGGCGTCTACTACGGGGCTCTGCTGGCCGCCCGGGGCCGGGAGGCCGAACGGGAGGAGTTCGTCGGGCGGTACGTCTCGCTGCCCGGGGGCCGCGTCCACACGGACGAGCTGCTCGACGCGTACCGCATCGCGCCGGACGAGCGGTGGGACTGGGACCGGATCCTGCGGCCGTACGGCGACAGGGAGTTCGCCGACCGGGCGGCGTTCCGCCACTGGCTCCTGGAGCACCTGCGCAAGGACGTGGAAGAGGCCCTGGCGGGCAATGTCAGCGGTCCGCTCAAGGCGGCCCTGGACATGCTGCGCGACCTGCGCAACGAGGTGCGGCTCGCCCTCGACCACGGCGGTCTGGACGGGAACTCCTACCGGGACGAGGTGGAGGGCTGGTACACCCCGCTCAACGCCTTCCTGTCGATCGGTCCGCCCGTCTCGCGCGTCGAGGAACTGATCGCGCTGCTCGAGGCGGGTGTCCTGGACGTGGTCGGTCCGGACATGCGGGTGCGCTTCGACGACGCGGCGGGCGCGTTCGTCGCCGAATCGGGCGGTGCGGGCGGCGCGTCCGTGCACGCCAGGGTGCTGGTCGAGGCGCGCCTGCCGGAGCCGGACCTGCGCCGGACCGCGGATCCGCTGCTGCGCCGGCTGCTGGCCACCGGGCAGTGCCGGCCGTTCCGCATCCCCGGTGCGTGCGGCACGAGTTACGAGACGGGCGGGCTGGAGGTCACCGAACGCCCGTACCACCTGGTCGACGCCCACGGCCGCGGGCATCCCCGGCGCTTCGCGTACGGGGTGCCGACGGAGGCCGTGCACTGGGTGACCGCGGCGGGCATCAGACCCGGGGTGAACTCGGTGACCCTGGGCGACTCCGACGCCATCGCACGAGCGGTCCTGGCCCTGCCCCCCACCTCGGCGGACGCGTCCCCGCGGCGTTCCGGCAGGACCCTGACGGAGGCACCGGCATGACGGCGCACCCGGCGGGAACGGACGCCGGACTGCTCTCCCCGGTCCGTGCGGGCACCCCGGTGGAGCGGGCGGTCGACGACACGGCGTGGCTGCAGGCGATGCTGGACGCGGAGGCGGCGCTGGCGCGCGCCCAGGCCGGGCTCGGCACGCTGCCGGCGCGGGCCGCCGCGGCGATCACCAGGGCCGCCCGCGCGGAGCGGCTCGACCTGCGCCGGCTCGCCGTCACCGCGCGGGAGAGCGCCAACCCGGTGGTGGGACTGGTCCGCGCCTTCACCGCGGTCGTCGCCGAGGAGGACCCGGACGCCGCCGAGTACGTGCACCGCGGCTCGACCAGCCAGGACGTCTTCGACACCGGCGCCATGCTGGTCTGCGACCGGGCGCTGCGCCTGGTGCACGCCGATCTGCTGCGCACCGCGGCGGCGCTGGACCGGCTGGCGGCACGGCACCGGGACACGCTGATGGCCGGACGGACCCTGACCCTGCACGCCGTGCCGACCACCTTCGGACTCAAGGCGGCGGGCTGGGGGCTGCTGGTGCGCGAGGCGGCCGACCGCGTCGGCCGGCTGCTCGACGGCCGGCTGCCCGTCTCGCTCGGCGGTGCGGCGGGCACCCTGGCCGGCTATCTGCAGTACTCGGCGGGGGACGGCGCGCCGGCCACGGATCCGGCGGCGTACGCGGCGGCACTGTCCGAGGCGTTCGCGGCCGAGACCGGACTGGCCACGGCCCCGCTGCCCTGGCACGCCCTGCGCTCCCCCGTCGCCGACGTCGCCGCGGCCCTGGCCTTCGTCACGGGGGCCCTGGGGAAGATCGCCGTGGACGTGCAGTCGATGGGCCGCACCGAGGTCGGCGAGGTCGCCGAGCCGCCCGTGGCCGGGCGCGGCGCCTCCTCCGCCATGCCGCACAAACGCAACCCGGTGCTGGCCACCCTGATCCGTTCGGCCTCGCTCCAGGTTCCGGCGCTCGCCGGAGCGCTGACGCAGTGCCTGGTGACCGAGGACGAGCGCTCGGGCGGCGTCTGGCACGCCGAGTGGCTGCTGCTGCGCGAGTGCCTGCGGCTGGCGGGCGGCGCCTCGCACACGGCCGTCGAGCTGTGCGAGGGGCTGGTCGTCCACGGGGAGCGGATGCGGGCCAACGCGGCCGCCTCCGGTGCCCTGATGTCCTCCGAACGCGTCGTCGCGGTCCTGGCGCCCGAGCTCGGCAGGGCCACGGCCGGGCGACTGGTGTCCGAGGCGGCCGGGACGGCCGCGCGCACCGGACGTCCGCTGGCCGGCGTCCTCGCCGAACACCCCCGGATCGGGCCCCTGCTGGGTGCCGGGGAACTGGCGGAACTGCTCGATCCCGCCCTGTACACGGGCGCGGCCGCCTCCCTGGTGGACCACGCCCTGGAACGTCACCGCACGACCTGACGCACGTCCCGTCGTCCCGACCCTCAGGAGTTCCCATGTCTGCTCGGCTCTTCACCTCGGAATCGGTGACCGAAGGCCATCCCGACAAGATCGCCGACCGCATCAGCGACACGATCCTCGACGCGCTCCTGGCCCAGGACCCCACGGCTCGCGTCGCGGTGGAGACCCTGATCACCACCGGCCAGGTCCATGTCGCGGGCGAGGTCACCACCACCGCCTACGCCGACATCCCCGCCCTCGTCCGCGAGGCCGTCCTGGAGATCGGCTACGACTCCTCCGCCAAGGGGTTCGACGGCGCCTCGTGCGGTGTGTCCGTCTCCATCGGGACCCAGTCCCCCGACATCGCCCGGGGCGTCGACACCTCCTACGAGAGGCGGGTCGACGGCACCTCGGCGGCGGACGGGGACGAGGAGGGCCGGCTGGCCCTCCAGGGCGCCGGCGACCAGGGCCTGATGTTCGGTTACGCCTGCGACGAGACGCCCAGCCTGATGCCGCTGCCCATCCATCTGGCCCACCGCCTGTCGCGTCGGCTGTCCGAGGCGCGGCGCGACGGGACGGTGCCCTACCTGCGTCCGGACGGCAAGACCCAGGTCACCGTCGAGTACCTGGGCAGCAAGCCCAAACGCCTGGACACCGTCGTCGTCTCCTCGCAGCACGCGAGCGGCATCGACCTGGACTCGCTGCTCACCCCCGACCTGCGTGAGCACGTCGTCGAGCACGTCTTGGACGAACTGGCCCAGGAGGGCGTCAAGCTGGAGACCGAGGGCTACCGCCTGCTGGTCAACCCCACCGGCCGGTTCGAGATCGGCGGTCCGATGGGCGACGCCGGCCTGACCGGCCGCAAGATCATCATCGACACCTACGGCGGTTACGCCCGCCACGGCGGCGGCGCGTTCTCCGGCAAGGACCCGTCCAAGGTGGACCGTTCGGCGGCGTACGCGATGCGCTGGGTCGCCAAGAACGTGGTCGCGGCCGGCCTGGCCGCCCGCTGCGAGGTCCAGGTGGCGTACGCGATCGGCAAGGCCGAGCCCGTGGGCCTGTTCGTGGAGACCTTCGGTACCGCCACCGTCCCGCAGGCCGCCGTCGAGAAGGCCGTGACGGAGGTCTTCGACCTCCGCCCGGCCGCGATCGTCCGCGACCTGGACCTGCTGCGCCCGATCTACGCCCGGACCGCCGCCTACGGCCACTTCGGCCGGGAGCTGCCCGACTTCACCTGGGAGCGCACCGACCGCGTCGACGCGCTGCGCCGGGCCGCCGGCCGGTAACCCGCCTCCACCCGAACACGGCCCCGGACCGTCACGGTCCGGGGCCGTTTCGTCGTGGCCGGACGGCCGCCGCGCCGCCTTCCCGAATATCGGGAAAAAAGAACCGGCCAGCCGACCGAATTCATTATCGGGCGCCCTTCCGCCCGAAACCGGAACATTGACACGGAAACGTTGTCCGCTTATCTTCGATTCGGGAAAAAATAGGATGCCTGTTCGATGTGCTACGACACTACGGGGATAGGAATTCTTTATGAACTCGGGCGTTCTCGGCCCCCTCTTACTGTCCGATTCCGGCGTGAATCTGGTACCGAGCGCACCGAAACCGCGCCAGCTCCTCGCATTCCTGATGCTGAGCACGCCGCAAATGGTGCGGGCCGGCGACTGCATCACCGAGCTGTGGGGGTCGACTCCCCCCAAGAGCGCGATGTCCACGCTCCAGACCTACGTGCTCCACATACGCCAGGCCCTGCGCGGCCCCCGCGGTGACCTCAGTCATCTGCTCGTCACCCGGAACCAGGGTTACCAGCTCGCCCTCGAGACGACCGACTTCGACCGCTTCCGGTTCACGGATCTGACCCGGCGAGGACGCGTGGCGGCCGCCGCCGGGGACCACCGCACGGCGTCGGAGATGTTCACCCTGGCCCTCGCGCAGTGGCGCGGGCCCGCGCTGTCCGACGTCCGCACGGGCCCCCTCAGCTCGCCGCACCTGGCGGAGCTGAACGAGACCCGGCAGGGGGTCCTGGAGCAGCGCATAGAGGCCGACCTGGCCCTCGGTAAGCACAGGGAGCTGGTCGACGAGCTGAGCGACCTGACCGCGCGCCACCCCACCCACGAGAACGTGCACGCTCAGCTGATGGTGGCGCTGTACCGCTCCGGCGAGCGCAAACGCGCCGGTGACGTCTTCGACGGGCTGCGCCGAACGCTCGGTGACTCCCTGGGGATCGAGCCCGTCCCCCGGATGAGGAGCCTGTACCAGGCGATCCTGGTCGGCAGCTCGGCCCTGGACGCCCCGGTCGTCGGATGACCGTTTCCCCCCGTCTGCAACCCCCTGGCCCGGGACGGTGTTTGTTTCAGTGATGGACGACAAGGCCGAGCAGCTGACCGATCTCCTGGCGGTGCACCTCGAAGCCGGCTTCACCGAGCTGGTCCGGGTGCACGCCGGGGCGGTGCACGCGTTCCTGTACCGGGTCTCCGGGTCCGCCGCCGAGGCGGACGACCTGGGCCAGGACACGTTTCTGCGCGCCTACACGGCCCTGCGGGAGTACGCCCCCGCACGGCGCCGTGAGCTGCGTCCCCGTGCGTGGCTGATGACCATCGCGGCGAACGTGTGGCGCAATCACGTCCGCACGCGGACCCGGCGTCCGGTCACCGCGGGGCTGCCCGTGGAGGAGAGCATGGACGTCTGGCCGGACCACAGCCCCGGCCCGGACGAGCGCGCGGCGACGGCCGAGGACCGGTCGCGCCTGGTCACGGCGCTGTCGGCCTTACCGGAGCACCACCGCATACCGGTCGTGCTCCACCATGTGATCGGCATGAGCTACACAGAGGTGGCCGAGGTGCAGGGCTGCGCGGTCGGCACCGCCAAGGCGCAGGTCTCCCGCGGGCTGGCCGGTCTGCGGCGGCTGCTCGAACCGGAGCCGACGGTGTTGAAGGAGGTGACGATGTGAGCGAAGGCAACGGCGACGCGGTCACCCGGCGTCTGCCGGATCTCGCGGCCGGTGCGCCGGAGGACTTCGCGCTGCGCGTGCTGCGCCGTGCGGGTCTCTCCAGGGAGCACTACGACACGTACGTGCGCCTCGACACGGCCGCGGGCGGACTGTTCGTGGCCGCGAGCCCGCAGACCGTGACCGGTGCCTGCCTGGACTCGGCGGGCCTGACCGCGACGGGTTTCGAGGAACTGCACCGCGCGCGTACCGGCCGCTCGGCGATCCCGGGGGGCAGGCCGCTGCCCGGCCTCCTCCCCGCGCTGCGCACCGGCCGGGCCCGCCGGCTGGCGATCGACCTGTCCGGCCTGCCGGAGGGGCAGCGGGCGATCCTGGAGGCCGTGCGCACCATCCCCCCGGGGCAGCTGCGGCCGCTGAGCTGGATCGCCCGCGAGGCGGACGCCGGGTCCCCGCCCCCGGTCTCCGACGTCCTGGGCGCGCTGACGGCCAACCCCGTCGCCGTGCTCATACCGTGCCACCGGGTCACGCACGACAACGGATCGCCGTGCGACGCCGCCTACCTGCCGAAGGCGGGCGAGGCCCTGCGCCGGGCCGAGCACATCGACATGCGCCGGGTCGCGGAGCTGTCCCGGGCCGGCGCGGTGTTCCTCGGCAGCGACACCACCTTCATCTACTGCCACCCGACCTGTGCCCACGCCCGCCGCATCACCCCGGGGCACCGGGTGCACTTCCCCACCGCGCGGGACGCCCGCGAGGCGGGTTACCGGGCCTGCAAGAGCTGCCGGCCCCTCACCGTCTGACCCGGCGCACCACGGAGCACCACAGAGAGGTCCCCATGTCCACCCCACCCACCGCGGCACTCGCCCCGCACCGCACCACGCTGGGTCCCCTGACCCTCGCGGCCACCGACGACGCGCTGGTGCTGTGCGCCTTCGACGACCGCGAGCAGGCGCTGGCCCGGCTCGGGCGCGGCGGCCTCACCGCCGTGGACGCCGACGCCGCCACGGCGGACCAGCGGCGGATCCTCGAGGAGGCGGGCCGTCAGCTGGACGCCTACCTCGAGGGCCGCAGCCGCGCGTTCACCGTCCGGATGGATCTGCGCCTGGCCACGCCGTTCAGCCGCACGACCGTGGAGCGGCTGGACGGCCTCCTCCCGTACGGGGCGACGGGCACCTACGCCGAGCTGGCCGCCGCGCTCGGGCGGCCGCGGGCCGCGCGGGCCGTGGGCACGGCGCTCGGCGCGAACCCCCTGTGCGTGGTGCTGCCCTGCCACCGGGTGGTCGGCTCGGGCGGCCGCCTGACCGGTTACGCCGGCGGGGTCGCGGCCAAGCGGTTCCTGCTCGACCTGGAGTCCGGCCGCACGTCCCCGGCCTCCCTCTGAACCGGCGGGCGCCGGAGCAATCCCCCGCCTCCGGCGCCCGTCCTCGTCCACGACCACGGAGCCCACGCTGACCAGCTACGACATCCCCCACCTGCCGGGCATGGAAGAGGGCCGTGCCCCCGCCGCGTCCGACGCCGGCGCCGACGACGCGGTCGAACTGCCCGCCGTGGACGCGCTGGACTGGCCCTCGCTGACCACCGCGCTGGACGCCGAGGGCGTCGCCGTCACCCCGCCCCTGCTGTCGCCGCGCGCCTGCGAGGAGGTCCGCGCGCTGTTCGACCGGGACGAGGTGTTCCGCAGCACCGTCGACATGGGCCGCCACCGCTTCGGCAGCGGCCGCTACCGCTATTTCGCCGCGCCCCTGCCGCCGGTGGTGGCCGCCCTGCGCCGGCAGCTGTACCCGCCGCTGGCCCGGATCGCCAACCAGTGGGCGGAGCGCCTGGACCGGCCCCGGTTCCCGCAGACCCACGCCGGGCTGACGGCGGCGTGCGCCGCGGCCGGACAGCTGCGGCCCACGCCCCTGCTGCTGCGCTACGGCCCGGGCGACTACAACTGCCTGCACCAGGACGTCTACGGCGAGCTGACGTTCCCACTGCAGGTGGCGGTGATGCTGGACCGTCCCGACGTCGACTTCACCGGTGGTGAGAGCGTCTTCGTCGAGCAGCGTCCGCGCGCCCAGTCCCGTCCGGTGGTGAAGCGGCCGGGGCAGGGGCAGGGGCTGATCTTCGCGGTGCACGACCGTCCGGTCCCGTCGGCGCGGGGCTGGAGCCGTTTCATGCTGCGCCACGGGGTGAGCGCGGTGCACGACGGCCAACGGCACGTCCTCGGCGTGATCTTCCACGACGCCCCGTGACCGGGAGGCCGGTGAGGGCGCTGGCGGCCCTCACCGGCGAGGTGGATCCCGCGGGTCGGACCGCCTCGGGACCGTCCGGGTCCCTCATCGGGGCGGTGGTGCCGGGGTGTCCTCCCCTTCCCGGGATCCGCGGTCCGGCCCCGCGGGCGCCGGCCGTCCGGCGGCGGTGCCGCTCGTGGACGGTCCTCCACGAACCGCGGCGTTCCGGCGGGGCCGCGTCACGGGGCACCGGCGCGGATCCGGGACAGGACCCCGTTCAGTGCTGTGCGGTGGCCGCTCCGTCGGCCTCCCCGGCCGTGGTGAGGATCCCGACCCGGCAGCTCCCGGCCTCGCTGCCGTCCTGGAGGAAGCGGACGGTGACCGTGTGGCGTCCCCCGCCGTCGTGCTCCGGTTCGTCCGTGGCCACGAGGCAGGGTATGTGGAACTCGACGTACCGTCTGAACTGCGCCTCGCAGGCGACCAGCAGGCCGTGGGGCGCGCCCAGCGCCAGCAGGCCCGCCTGCCGGGCCGCCTCCATGAGCACCATGCCGGGCACGTGGTCCACCGGGTGGTCGAAGAGCACCGGGTGGTCGGCGACGATCCGCAGCGGGTGGGCGCCGGCACCGGCGGAGGCCCCCAGCACGACGTCGGACTCGTCGTCCCGGCCCACCAGCCGGGGGTCGACCGGGGCGATCGCGGTGTGCGGCGGTCCGGCGCCGATCCGCTCGCCGCGCAGCCGCCGGTAGACCGCCTGCGAGGTGCACTTGCCTCTCAGCCGGCCGCTGCCGAGCCGCTCGCCGTCGCGGTGGGCGACGACGTCGTAGGCGTAGCTGCTGACCACCCCGCCGCGGCGCTTGATGTGGCTGAGGCGCATGTCGAGCACCACGTGGGCGGGGTGGGCGGGCCGGGAGAGGCGTAAGCGCTCCTCGTCGACCTCGAACGCGGTGGACTCGGTGAGGAAGCCGAAGCCCAGGGGGACGTCGAGGGCTTCATGGGCCAGCAGCAGGCAGGCCTGCCGGATCGTCTCGGCGAACAGCATCGGGTCGTGCCAGCGGCCGTCGACCGATCCGTAGTAGCTGTGCGCGCGGGACCACTGCGCTCCGAGGCGGTGCTCGTCGTGGACGGTCTGCCACCCGGTCAGCAACACCTCGGAGACGGCGGCGCGGTGGACGAGGGTGCGCGGAACGGTCTGTTCGAACAGCTCGGGACCGCACTCCTCCGGTTTTCCGAAATACGGTCGGTCGGCTTGCAGAAGGGCATTCATCTTGCCTCCTGGCGATAGCAGCTGATGTGAGAACACGCTCTGATCAATGCCGTTATGGATGCGGAGGGTCTGAGAGCATCCGGAAGCCCGCGGCCGAGAATACTAGTCGAATGGTATTCTCCGCCCGGAGTGAAGAAGATCGAATGCGTTGGAGAACGTGGTGATCACCGGACGGACGGGGGGGCCGTTATCCGCACCACGACGGAACGGAGGGTCGGCTGTGGCGACGGGAAGCAGGACACGGCAGGAACGGGCGGAGGCCACGCGCCGGGCGATCCTGGACGGCGCGGCGACCGCGTTCGACGCGGCGGGATTCGGCAGCACCAGCCTCACCGACATCGCCCAGCACGCCGGCGTCACCAAGGGAGCCATGTACTTCCACTTCCAGTCGAAAGAGGCGCTGGCCCGGGAACTGGTGGCGGAACAGTTCGAACTGCTCCCCGGCGGCGCCGAGTCCGAGCTGCGGGCCCTGCAGCGGGCCATCGACCTGACGCACCGGATGGCCCACGGCCTGCGCTCCAGCGCCCGGTTGCGGGCCGGCATCCGGCTCGTCATAGAGCGCGGCTCGTTCTCGACACCCGATCCCTCCCCCTACAACCAGTGGATCGACTCCGTCCGCGCCATGCTGGCGAACGCCCAGGGCGCCGGTGACCTCAAGTCCGAGGTGGACGTCGGCGATCTGTCCACCTACATCGTGGGGGCGTTCACGGGGGTGCAGATCACCTCGCAGGTGCGGACCGCCCGGGAGGACCTGCACGACCGGGTCGCGGACCTGTGGACGTGGCTGCTGCCCGGGGTCGTCCCGGCTCGCCGCCTCGCCCGGTTCGCGCCCGCAGGGTCCGAGGAGCTGTGGGCCGCGCTCGAGGGCGGCGCGGCCACGGGCTGAGGCCCCGGCCGCGGAGTCCGGCGTGCCCCGGACCGGGGGCGGCACCGGACGACCCGGACGCCGGGAGGGCGACGGCGCCGGCCCCCTCGGACGGCTGTCCCGGCCGGCCGAAGACGGGCCGGGACGGCCTGGCCGCCGCCGTCTCCCCGTGCGCCGCCTCCCCGCGTCCACGTCCGTCGCGACGCGTCCGGGCGGACGCGGTCGTCCGGGCGGACGCGGTTCACCGTGACGGCACGCGCCCGTGCCTCACGGTGTGCCCCGGAGCCCCGGGATCCTGACGCGCCGGAGGCCGTCCGCGGACGCGATGGACGGAAGGACCAGTTCCAGCAGGCAACCGAGCCACTTGTCGCCCTCGTCCTCGGACACGCCCATCCACGCCAGCGTCTCGACGCCGCAGACCACCGTCGTGACCAGGGCGCGTGCGGACGCATCGGCGACATCGGCGGCCAACTCGCCGTTCTTGCGCGCCCTTTCGAGTACCTCCCCCAGCGTTCCCAGCCACAGCGCATAGAAGTCCACGGGCACCGGGCTCTCAGCCGTCCGCTCCCGCGCGATCCGCACGCCGGCCCGGACGAAGGGGTCCGAGCGCAGCATCCGGCTCAGGGCGTGCAGGGCGTCCACGACGATCTGGAGACAGGACTCCTCGGATCCGGACATGTCCGCGATCATCGTCTCCAGGATGTCCCGGCCCCGCCTCTGCACGGCTGCCGCGAGGTCGTCCTTGGTGGCGAAGTGGAAGAACAGCGCCCCCTTCGTCACGCCGGCCTCCCGACTCACGTCGCCGAGCGTCGCCTTGACGAAGCCGCGGAGCGCGAACTGCTCGGCTGCCGCGACGATCAGCTTCCCCTGCGTGTGTTCCGAGCGTTCCTGCTTCGCCATCCGTTGGCCCCCGCCCCCGAGATCGGGCCGGCAGGAGGTATCCCACGCGCCCGCTGCCTGCCCGTCGGCCCCGGCCCGTCCCCGTCCGTGCGGCACCCGACGGATGGGGCGCGGTCCTCTCGCCCCGTGACGCAGATTAGAAACCGGTCGAACGACTTGTCAATAAAAAGCGGTCGACTGGCTTGTGAACCGGCTGCCGGTGGTGCGCCCCCGGCGCGACGTACGTCCTCCGCGTCCGTGGAGCGGGTCGAGGCACCGGGAGCGACCCTTCCGGAGGGCGGGTGGAGCGGCGGACCCGGTCCTGCCGGCGCTCCCCGCGGTCGGCGCGGCGGGGGCCTCCGGCCCGCCGTCCACCCTCCGGCCCGGGCCCGGCACGCGTGCCCGTGGTCCGAAGGGACGCCCGCCTGCCGGATCGCCGGTACCACCGTCGGGGACCGGAGGGGGCGCGTGCGCTTCGCGCCGTCCGCGGCCGTGCGGTCCCGTACGGCCGCGCGCCGGTGACCGCGGGCTCGGGCACACCGTCGGCCCGCGCGCGGAGCGGTCGCGGGGGCACCGGGCGAGTGCCCGGTGCTGTGTCCGGTGCTGTGTCCGGGGGCGCGCGTCCGGGTGCCGGTGCCGTTCCCGGTCCTCCCGCCGCCGCTGCGGCCACGGGCCCGGATCGCGTCGGGCCGGTGGTGCGTGCCGCGGGCGGCGCACTCGTCCGGCGCGGGCGTCTCCGGCGCCGCGACGGCGGCGTACGCGGCGCGTGCCGTGGGCTTCGCGGCCGGCGCGGCGGCCGCCCGGCCGCTGCGGCCCGGTACTCCCCCGCCGCCGGGGCCGCGCGGCCCGCCGTCCGGCGGGCGGGCACGGCCCCCGGGGCGGGCGCCCCGCGCGGTCAGCGGGCGGTGGCGGTGTGGACGTGGTCGACGAGGCGGGTCAGCGCGTCGGCGTCGGTGTTCGGCATGACGCCGTGGCCCAGGTTGAAGACGTGGCCCTCGAGGCCCTCGGCCGCGGCCAGCACCTCGCGGGTCTTCGCCTCCACCGCCTCCGTGCCCGCGAACAGCACGGTCGGGTCGAGGTTGCCCTGGAGCGCCTTGCCGGGGCCGACCCGGCGGGCGGCCTCCCCCAGCGGGACGCGCCAGTCGACGCCGACGACGTCCGCGCCGGCCTCGCCCATCAGGCCGAGGAGTTCGCCGGTGCCGACACCGAAGTGGATGCGGGGGACGCCGTAACCGGACACCGCGTCGAGGACCTTGGCCGAGGCGGACATCACCGAGCGCCGGTAGTCGGCCGGGGAGAGGGCGCCGGCCCAGGAGTCGAAGAGCTGGACCGCGGAGGCGCCGGCCTCGATCTGCACGGTGAGGAAGGCGGCCGTGATGTCCGCGAGGCGGTCGAGGAGGTCGGCCCAGAGCTCCGGGTCGCCGTACATCATCGCCTTGGCGTTCTCGTACGTGCGGGACGGGCCGCCCTCGACGAGGTAGCTGGCGAGGGTGAACGGGGCGCCCGCGAAGCCGATCAGCGGGGTGGAGCCCAGCTCGGCGGTCAGCAGGCCGTACGCCTCGGTGACGTAGGAGACGTCCTCCGGGGTGAGGTCGCGCAGCCGGGCCAGGTCGGCGCGGGTGCGGAAGGGCTGCTCGACGACGGGGCCGATACCGGGCTTGATGTCGAGGTCGATCCCGATGGCCTTGAGCGGGACGACGATGTCGCTGAAGTAGATCGCCGCGTCGACGTTGTGCCGGCGCACCGGCTGGAGCGTGATCTCGGCGACGAGGTCGGGGCGCATGCAGGAGTCGAGCATCGCGATGCCCTCGCGCACCTTGCGGTACTCGGGCAACGAACGGCCCGCCTGCCGCATGAACCACACCGGAGTGTGCGGCACCGGCTCACGCCGGCACGCCTTGAGGAAGGCACTGTCGTACGTCTGGGTCGGCTGCTTGCCCCGGGGGCTGACATTGGCACTCACCCGGCCAGTCTCGCACGGTCGGCCGACGGCCCGGCACCGCAGGTCACCCGGGCACCTCGCCCCGCGCCACGCCGGGCGTCGCGGCCCGCGCCACGCCGGTGCGACACGATCCGGCCACCGTTGTCCGCCCCGGGTGTCCCTCCCCGCGCCGGAGCCCGCTTCGGCTTAACCTTCCCCGCATGGCTGCGGCTCAGGGACGACTGTCGGACGGCACGGGCGGAATGGACGAAGCGAAGGACACCGATGCGGAGCTCGGGGACGGGGGCGCGACACCCCCGCCGCCCTTCCGGACCGCCGTCGAGGCGTTGCGGGGCGCACGGCTCCGGCCGCAGATCGAGGTGGAGGCCACCCCGGCACCCAAGCGGCTCGCTCCGTACGCGTACGCGCTGGAGGCGGCGGTCGTGGACGGCGACCAGGACCTGGCCGACGGCCGGCTGGTGCTGCTGCACGACCCGGCCGGGCACGACGCCTGGCGGGGTACCTTCCGGCTGGTGACGCTGGTGCGTGCGGAACTGGAGCCGGAGATGGCGGCGGATCCGCTGCTTCCGGAGGTGTGCTGGTCCTGGCTGACCGGTGCGCTCGCGGCACGCGGCCTGACGTACGGCGAGCCGAGCGGCACGGTCACCCGGGCGAGTTCGCACTACTTCGGCGGGCTGTCGGAGCGCCCCGCCGCCTCGCAGATCGAGATCCGCGCCTCGTGGACGCCGGGGGAGGGTGCGGGCGGGACCCCGGACGCGGCCACGCACCTGATGTCGTGGTGCGACCTGCTGGCGCAGGTCGCCGGGTTGCCGCCGACCGCTCCGGGTGACGCGTCGGTGGTGACGCTGCCGCAGCGCAGGGGGCCGCAGTCGCGCTGACGCCGCCGCGCCGCTGAGCCCGCCGCGGGCACGGGGAACCCGCGGACCCCGCCGCGCCCCTCCCCGGGCGTGCGGCGATCCTCCGGACCGGCCCTCGGGCCGGTCCCTTCGTCGTTCCCGGGCCGGTCGCCGGACCGCTCGCCGGAGCACTCCCGGGGCCGGTGACCGGAGCGTTCGCGGACCGGTCCTCCCGCCGTTCCCCCGGCCGCTCCCCCTGTCGATCTTCCCGGCATCTCTTTGGCGACCTTTTTGATGATCTCTTTGTCGATACGGCCACTTTCGGAAGCGTTGCGACGCGGACCGAAACCGTTCGGACTTCGAATGATCGACCGCGCGTCCGAATTGCACGGATTGTTACTCACCGGATCGTGATCATTCTCTAAAGGAGACCGTGTTTGTTGCCGAAGACGACTGTGACCTTGAAAGCACGGTTGAGCCCGGTTCCCCCACGAGCCGGCCCCGTCCCGCCGCCACCCCAGGAGGCCTGGTGTCCGTTCTCCTCGAGCAGCCCGCAAGCCTGGTCGCCTACCGCCCGAACAAGCCGACCGCCATGGTGGTCGTGGCCGACCCCCGTGTCCGTTCCACCGTCACCCGCCACCTGTGGGCGCTCGGTGTGCGCGACGTGATCGAGGCCTCGTCCGTCGCGGAGGCTCGTCCCCGCATCGGCAACCCCCGCGACATCTGCGTCGCCGACGTCCACCTGCCGGACGGCTCCGGCCTCGCCCTCCTCTCGGAGACCCGGGCCGCAGGCTGGCCCAACGGCCTCGCCCTGTCCGCCGCCGACGACATCGGCGCCGTGCGCAACGCCCTCGCCGGCGGAGTGAAGGGCTACGTCGTCACCGGCACCCGCACCAACCTCGGCCTCCCC
>NZ_LIRG01000238.1 GCF_001419695.1 Streptomyces prasinopilosus | reverse complement strand
CGCAGAAGTGGGCGCCCCAGCCCGACGGGACCGTCCGCAACCCCCAGTCCGCCAAGTGCCTGGACGCGTCCGGCGGCACCTGGAACGACGGCACTCCCGTCCACCTGTGGACCTGCCACACCGCAACCAACCAGAAATGGACTCTTCCGTAGGAAGGAGGCGACCGCACATGCGCACTCGACTCAAGGCGGCCCTCGGCCTGTTCGCCGGCCTCGCGCTCTGCATGACACCCCAGGCCATGGCCGCGCCCGGTGCCGGTGACCAGCCGGCCGGCGTGTCCCCACGCACGGAGACGGCCTCGCGCCCCGCGCCCGGCCCGGCCGCCGATCCCGCCTACGAGATCCTGGTCTTCTCCAGGACCGCAGGCTTCCGGCACTCCTCCATCGACGACGGCATCGCGGCACTGCGGGCCCTCGGCACGGCCCACGACTTCACCGTGGACGCGTCCGAGGACCCCCGGGTCTTCACCACCGGCAACCTGGCCCGGTACGAGGCGGTCGTCTTCCTCTCCACGACCGGTGACGTGCTCGGCGACGCCCAGCAGACCGCCTTCGAGCAGTACATCCAGGAGGGCGGCGGATACGTCGGCATCCACGCGGCGGCCGACACCGAGTACGACTGGCCCTTCTACGAGGGACTGGCCGGCGCGCTCTTCCACTCCCACCCGGCCGTCCAGTCCGCCACCGTCGAGGTCGAGGACCGCGCCCACGACGCCACCGCCCACCTCGGCGCGACCTGGCAGCGCACCGACGAGTGGTACAACTACCGCACCAACCCCCGCACCACCGCCCACGTGCTGGCCTCCCTCGACGAGGACAGCTACTCCGGCGGGAACATGTCCGGCGACCACCCGATCGCCTGGTGCAAGGACTACCGGGGCGGCCGGGCCTTCTACACCGGCGGCGGCCACACCGACGAGTCCTACGCCGAGCCCGCGTTCCGCCGGCATCTCCTCGGCGGCATCCGCTGGGCGGCCGGCATGACCGAGGCGGACTGCCGCCCCGAGACCGGCTACACACCCCTGTTCGACGGCTCGTCCACGACCGGATGGAAACAGGCCGGCCCCGGGGGATTCACCCTCGCCGACGGCACCCTCACCTCGCACGGCGGGCTCGGGATGCTCTGGTACTCCGCCAAGGAGTTCACCGGCGACTACTCCCTCAAACTCGACTGGAAGGCCGCCGGCGACGACAACTCGGGCGTCCTCATCGGCTTCCCCGCCTCCGACGACCCCTGGTCCGCGGTGAACAACGGCTACGAGATCCAGATCGACGCGACGGACGCGGCCGACCGGACCACGGGCGCCGTGTACGGGTTCCAGTCCGCCGACCTCACCGCACGTGACGCCGCCCTGAACCCGCCGGGGGAGTGGAACACCTACGAACTGCGCGTCACCGGCGAGCGACTGGAGGTCTTCCTCAACGGACGCAAGATCAACGACTTCACCAACACCGATCCCGCGCGCAGCCTCCGGCAGGGCCACATCGGCCTCCAGAACCACGGCGACGGCGACGACGTCGCGTTCCGCGACATCCGCATCAAGACCTCGGGCGACCCGCAGCCGGGCCCCCGGTCGGGTCCGGTCAGG
>NZ_LIRG01000237.1 GCF_001419695.1 Streptomyces prasinopilosus | reverse complement strand
CCCCGCGGGACCGTACCGCGGGGAGCCCGTCCGTCAGGGGGTCAGAACCCGGCGAGGGGATTCTTCAGGGTGCCGACCAGCTGGAGCGCGGCGGACGGGTCGGTGAGGTCGACCATCTGCCGGTTGTCGCGCAGCTGGAGCCGGTTGAGGCAGGACAGCGCGAACTCGGGCGCGAACAGGTCGTACCGGGCGAACTTGTCGCCGAGTTCGGGCACCGACGCCTGGTACTCGCGGGTGACCTCCGCGACCGTCCGCCAGAAGTCGTCCTCGGTGAGGACCCCCTCGGCGGCGAGGTCGGCGGCCAGGAAGCGGAAGAAGCAGTCGAAGACGTCCGTGAGGATCGACAGCAGCTTCTGGTCCTCCGGCACCTCCACGCGGACCCGGGAGACCTCCGGCGGCAGCACCGCGTCCGGGTCCATCACCGCGATCTCCTCGGCGATGTCCTTGTAGACCGCGCGGCGCACCACCCCGTCCTCCAGGACGAGGATCACGTTCTCGCCGTGCGGCATGTACACCAGGTCGTAGGCGTAGAAGCTGTGCAGCAGCGGGGTGTAGTAGGCGCGCAGGTAGTGCCGCAGCCACTGGACCGGCGGCAGGCCGGACCGCTCGATCAGGGCGCCCGCGAAGGACCTCCCCTCGTGGTCCACGTGGAGCAGCGAGGCCATCGTGGCGAGGGACTCGCCCTCCCGCAGCGACGCCACCGGGCTCTCCCGCCACAGCGCGGCCAGCATCTTGCGATACGGCGAGGAGCGGTCGGTGGCCTTCTCGTACTCCAGGTGCCGGTAGCCGACCGCGGCCCGCTCCCGGATGATCGTCAGTCCGGTGGAGCGCAGCACCGGGTCGTTCTCGATCAGCCGGGCCAGCCAGTCGTTGATCGCCGGGGTGGCCTCCATGTACGCGGCCGAGAGCCCGCGCATGAAGCCCATGTTGAGGACGGACAGGGCCGTCTTCACATAGTGCCGGTGCGGGTTCGACCGGTTGAAGAAGGTGCGGATGGACTGCTGGGCCAGGTACTCGTCGTCGCCCTCGCCCAGGCACACCAGGTGGCGGCGGGCGACCTCGGCGGCGAAGGTGACGGCCAGCTTGTTCCACCACTGCCAGGGGTGGACGGGGACGAACAGGTAGTCGGCCGGGTCGAGCCCCTGGTCCGTGAGCACCCGGTGGAAGCGCTCGACGGTGTCCCCGCCCAGCTCCTGGCGCAGGAACGACTCGTACTCGACGCCGGCGCCGGCGGTGAACGCCGCCCGGGAGCGGTGCGCGGCCAGCCACACCAGCCGCACCGGGTTCGCCGTCTCCGGCGCGTACGCCAGGTACTCGTGGACGCCGAAGCCGAGGCGCCCGTTGTTGGCGACGAAGCAGGGGTGGCCCTCGGTCATGCCGGTCTCGATCGCCTGGAAACCGGCGTCCACCAGCTCGGCCGAGGTGACGGCGGGCTTGGCCAGCTTGTAGCAGGTGCCGGAGAGGGTGGAGGAGATCTCCTCCAGGTACACCGGCAGGACCTCGTCGCTCAGCCCCAGCGACTTCTGCAGTTCGACGAAGAAGTCCAGTGCGGCGAGGGGGAGTTCGGTTCCGTCGCGGTGCCGGGTGAGGGAGGCGGCGGCGACCTGCCAGTGGTCCAGGGCGCGGCGCACGGCGGTGAAGCGGTACTCGGTCAGGGCGTCGTCGCTGCGCACGACGTACCCGTCCGCCCGCCGGGGGTCGGGCACCGGGGTGATCAGCCGCTCGTGGGCGAACTCGGCGAGCGCCTTGCGGATCAGCAGGCGGTTGGCCGTCTCCCAGTGCTCGGGGGTCAGGTGGTCCACGGCGCCGGCGGGGTGCGCGCCGGCGGGGCCCGTGCCGGCGGGGCTCATACGTCCACCCCCGTGGCCACCGCGAACCGTTCGCGGGTGCAGAAGCTCAGCAACGCCTTCTTCTCCGGTTTGTCGATCTCGCGTACGGGGACGAAGCCCACGGCCTCGTTCAGGGCCTGGACCGCCGTGTTGGACACGTCCGGTTCGACGACGACCCGCCGGGCGGCCGGGTCGGCGAAGATGTGGGCGAGGACGGCGGTGATCACGGCCCGGGTGAAGCCGTGCAGCGGGGTGCCGGCCGGCGCGACCAGGAAGTGCATGCCGACGTCGCCGGGCTCCGGCTCGTACAGCCCGGCCAGCTCGCGGTGGGCGGGGTCGTACGTCTCCATCAGGAAGGCGGGGACGCCGTCGTGCAGGCCCAGCAGGGCGTGGTGGTGCTCGTCGGCCGCGATCCGCAGGTACTCGCGCTCGACGTCCTCCGGCCGGGCGTCCTGCATCATCCAGAAGGCCGCCTTGGGGTGGGTGACCCAGGAGTGCAGCAGCCCGGAGTCCTTCAGCGGGTCGAGCGGGCGGACCCCGAAGGCGCCCAGCGCGGTCCGCAGGACGGTGCCGGTGCCGGCGCCTGTGCCGGTGGTGCTCATACGGTGAACTCCTGGAAGGCGATGGACTTCTCGACGGGGTAGTACTCGGTGCCGAGCAGCTCGCGGATGATGCAGCTGTTGCGGTACGGGCCCATGCCGAGGTCGGGGCTGGTGACGCTGTGCGTGTGGACGCCCGCGTTCTGCAGGAACACGCCCCGGCCGGTCACGTCGACGGAGTAGTTGCGGGCCACGTCGAACCGGCCGTGGCCGTCGAGGCGCAGGCGGTCCTGGATCGGGTCGAGGAAGGCCGGCCGCTCGTAGTGGTAGCCGGTGGCCAGCACCAGGCCCTCGGTGCGGATCTCGTAGTCCTTGTCCTGCTCGTCCTGGTGGAAGCCGAGCGTGTACGCGCCGTCCTCGTGGCGCGCCCCGGTCAGCGTGGAGTTGCTGATCAGCCGGGTGGGGACGGGGCGGCCGCCGCCGCTGACGTTCTTCTGGTACAGCAGGTCGAAGATCGCGTCGATCAGCTCCGAGTTGATGCCCTTGTACAGGCCCTTCTGCTCCTTCTCCAGCCGGTAGCGGGTCTCCTCGGGCAGCGCCCGGAAGTAGTCGATGTAGTCCGGGGAGGTCATCTCCAGGGTCAGCTTGGTGTACTCCAGCGGGAAGAACCGCGGGGAGCGCGTGACCCAGTTGAGCTGGTAGCCGTGGACGTCGATCTCGGAGAGCAGCTCGTGGTAGATCTCGGCGGCGCTCTGCCCGCTGCCGACGATCGTGACCGACTCCATCTCCCGCAGCTCCGCCTTGCGGTGCATGTACTGCGAGGTGTGGAACAGGCCGCCGTCCAGGCCCCGGCACACCTCGGGCACGAACGGCACGGTCCCGGTGCCGAGCACCAGCCGCCGGGCGCGGTAGGTGTCGCCCTCCCGCGTCCGCACGGCGTACAGTTCCGCCGCCTCGTCGTACGTCACCTCGGTGACGGTGGTGGAGAAGCGGATGCTGCTCAGCCGCGCGGCGGCCCAGCGGCAGTAGTCGTCGTACTCGACGCGCAGCGGGTAGAAGTTCTCGCGGATGTAGAACGGGTACAGCCGGCCCTTCTCCTTCAGGTAGTTGAGGAAGGAGTACGGGGACGTCGGGTCGGCGAGGGTGACCAGGTCCGACATGAACGGCGTCTGCAGGTGGGCGCCGTCGAGGAACATCCCGGCGTGCCACTCGAAGTCCGGCTTGGACTCCAGGAAGACGCCGTCGAGTTCCCCGATGGGCTCGGTGAGGCAGGCGAGGCCGAGGTTGAAGGGGCCCAGCCCGATGCCGACGAAGTCGTAGGCGGTGTCCGGGGCTTCAGGATGCGACGCGGTCAAGGGACTCTCCCAGGTACTGCTCGGCGTGGCCGGCGATCAGGTCGAGGACGGCGGTGATGTCGGCCGTCGTGGTCTCGGGGTTCAGCAGGGTGAACTTCAGGTAGTGGCGCCCCGCGACCTTGGTGCCCGCGACGACCGCGTCACCGGAGGCGAACAGGGCCTTGCGGGCGTAGAGGTTGGCGCGGTCGACGTGCGCGGGGTCGGTGACCGCGGCCGGCACGTACCGGAAGACGAGCGTGGACAGCGACGGCTCGACGACCACGTCGAAGCGCGGGTCGGCGTCCAGCAGCCGCCAGCCGTCCCGGGCCAGGTCGCAGACCTCGTCGAAGAGCCGGCCGATGCCGTCGGCGCCCATCACGCGCAGCGTCATCCACAGCTTCAGCGCGTCGAAACGTCGGGTGGTCTGCAGGGACTTGTCCACCTGGTTGGGGATGCGCTCGGTCACCATGCGGCGCGGGTTGAGGTACTCCGCGTGGTAGGTGGCGTGCCGCAGGGTGACCGCGTCCCGGACCAGGACGGCGGACGAACTCACCGGCTGGAAGAAGGACTTGTGGTAGTCGACGGTGACCGAGTCCGCGTGCTCGATGCCGTTGATGCGGTCCCGGTGCTTCAGCGAGGCGAGCAGTCCGCAGCCGTAGGCGGCGTCCACGTGCATCCACACGCCGTACTGCGCGCACAGTTCGGCGATCTCGGGCAGCGGGTCGATGGAGCCGAAGTCGGTGCTGCCGGCGGTGGCGACGACGGCCATGGGGACCCGGCCGTCCTCGGCGCAGCGCGCCAGTTCGCGGGCGAGGGCCACGGTCTGCATCCGCTGGTCGTGGTCGACGGGGACCGACACCACGGCGTCCGGTCCGAGGCCGAGCAGTTTCGCGGACTTCTGTACGCTGAAGTGGCTGACCTCGGAGGTGAGGACGCACAGTTTCGCGAGGTCCCGGGTCTTCGCCTCCTCGCGGGCCAGCAGCAGCGCCTGGAGGTTGGACTGGGTGCCGCCGGAGGTGAACACCCCGTCGGCGGCGGCGCCCAGGCCGNNCCCAGGTGTCCAGGGAGGAGTTGACGGCGGAGAGGACGGCCTCGCCGAGCACGGCCGGGATGACGACCGGGCAGTTGAGGTGGGCGAGGTAGCGCGGGTGGTGGAAGTAGACCGCGTCCCGGAGGTAGACGTCCTCCAGTTCGTCCAGCGCCGCGGTGGTGTCGTGCAGCGGCCGGTCGAGGTCGATCCGCTCGATGACGGGGGCGAGGGCGTCGACCGTGACGCCGGTGAACGGCCGCTGTGTGGTGGCGAGTTTGGCTGCCACCCGCTCGACTCCTTCGGTCACGGAGCGGCGGTATTGCTCCGCGGTGGTGTCGTTGAGCAGGTGCGAGCGCATGTGGGGGCCTCCGGTGGGGACGGTCCGGTGCGGGGAGGGAACGGGCGCGCCGCGGTGCGGCCCATTGTGACTTAGGTGAGCCTAACCTAATCAACAGTGTTTCATTCCCGCTGTCGCCGTGACCGTCCTCACTCCGTCACGAGGTGTGAAACGGGGTCAAGTGGAGTCACGGCCAAGGCTGTTGGCGCTGCTGACGCTCCGTCGGGAAGCGGCGCCGGTGCCCCGCGGAGACGATGCCGCGGCGGGCGGAGGGCGGGAGGGCCCGGCAGGCCCGGCCGGCTCGCGCTGCCTGGGTG
>NZ_LIRG01000236.1 GCF_001419695.1 Streptomyces prasinopilosus | reverse complement strand
CCGCCGCCGTAGCGGGCCGCGTCCGTGTTGAGGACCTCCCGCCAGGCGGCCACGTCCCCGGGCACCTCGAGCCGGTGGCCGTGCCGGACGACGGGGGAGAAGTTCGACACCGAGAGCAGCGCCCGGCCCTGTGAGCCGTACCGCAGGAAGGCGAGCACGTTGTCCTCGGCCGCGTCCACCGACACCCAGCGGAACCCGGCCGGGTCGGTGTCCCGCCGCCACAGCGCGTCCGTCGCCCGGTAGCGGGCGTTGAGGTCGCGCACCAGGTCCCGTACGCCGCGGTGGTCGCCCGCGGAGTGGTACGCGTCGTCCAGCAGCCACCACTCCGGGCCGTGCTCCTCGGACCACTCGGCGCCCTGCGCGAACTCCTGTCCCATGAAGAGCAGCTGCTTGCCGGGGTGGGCCCACATGAAGCCGAGGTAGGCCCGGGTGTTCGCCCGCCGCTGCCACCAGTCGCCGGGCATCTTCGACACCAGGGACCGCTTGCCGTGCACGACCTCGTCGTGGGAGATCGGCAGGACGTAGTTCTCGCTGTAGGCGTACACCATCGAGAAGGTCATCTCGTGGTGGTGGTACTTACGGTGGACCGGCTCGTGGCTCATGTACTGCAGCGAGTCGTGCATCCAGCCCATGTTCCACTTCAGCCCGAACCCCAGGCCGCCGGTGTCGGTGGGCCGGGTCACCCCGCCCCACGCGGTCGACTCCTCCGCGATCGTCACCACTCCGGGGCACCGCCGGTACACGGTCGCGTTCATCTCCTGCAGGAACGCCATCGCCGCCAGGTCCTCCCGGCCGCCGTACGCGTTGGGCTCCCACTGGCCGGGTTCGCGCGAGTAGTCGAGGTACAGCATGGAGGCGACGGCGTCCACGCGCAGTCCGTCGATGTGGAACTCCTGGCACCAGTACACGGCGTTGGCGACCAGGAAGTTGCGCACCTCGGTCCGGGCGAAGTCGAACGTGTACGTCCCCCAGTCCGGGTGCTCCGCCCGCCGGGCGTCCCCCGGCTCGTACAGGGGGTCCCCGTCGAACCGGGCCAGCGCCCAGTCGTCCTTCGGGAAGTGGGCCGGCACCCAGTCCATGATCACCCCGATCCCGGCCCGGTGCAGGGCGTCGACCAGGTACCTGAAGTCGTCCGGGGTGCCCAGGCGGGCCGTGGGCGCGTAGAAGCCGGTGACCTGGTAGCCCCAGGACGGGCCGTAGGGGTGCTCGGCGACCGGCATCAGCTCCACGTGCGTGAACCCGAGGTCCCCGACGTACGCGGGCAGCTGCTCCGCCAGCTGACGGTAGGTCAGCCCCGGGCGCCAGGACGGCAGGTGCACCTCGTACACCGAGAACGGCGCCTCGTGCACGGACGCCCGGGCGCGGCGCTCCATCCACGCGGCGTCGTCCCACACGTGGTGCGACGCCGTCACGATCGACGCGGTGTCCGGCGGGACCTCCGCACGGCGCGCCATCGGGTCGGCCTTGAGGGCCCGCCCGCCGTACCGGGAGTGCACCTCGAACTTGTAGCGGGCCCCCTCGCCGATGCCCGGCAGGAACAGTTCCCACACGCCGGACGAACCGAGCGAGCGCATCGGGAACGCCGTGCCGTCCCAGAAGTTGAAATCGCCCGCGACCCGGACGCCCTGCGCGTTCGGCGCCCACACGGTGAAGCGGGTGCCGGTCACCCCCTGATGGGTCATGGGGTGCGCGCCGAGCGCGGTCCACAGCTCCTCGTGGCGTCCCTCGCCGATCAGGTGCAGGTCCAGCTCACCGAGCGAGGGCGGCATCCGGTACGGATCGTGCACCTCGACGGCGTCCTCGTCGCCGTACGCCACCGCCAGCGTGTACGCGGGGACCGCGTCCAGCGGCAGCACCCCGGAGAAGAGGCCGTCGCCCTCCGAGGTGAGCGGGGTGCGCTCGCCGGCGACGACCACGCTCACCGCACGCGCGAACGGCCGCAGCGCCCGGAAGGCGATGCCGCCCGGCACCGGATGCGCGCCCAGCAGCGCGTGCGGATCGTGGTGGGCGCCCGCCAGCAGGCGCTCCCGGTCGACGGGGTCGAGGGCGGGTGCGGTCCCGTGTGCCTCCGGAGCGGACGGGACGGACCCGGCCGCCTCGGGAAGCGGTGTGTCGTGCAGGGCCACGGCTCAGTCTCCTCTCGCGGCGAGGCGCTCGATCGCCGCCATGGGTACGGGCAGCCAGTCGGGTCGGTGCCGGGCCTCGTACAGCACCTCGTACACGGCCCGGTCCGTCTCGTGGGCACGGAGCAGGACGTGCTCCTCCCGCGGGTCCCAGCCGGCGCGGGCCGCGTAGCCCGCGCAGTAGGCCTCACGGCAGTCGCGCGCCCACTCCGGGCGCCAGGGACGGCGCTGGCGGGCGGCGTAGTCGAACGAGCGGAGCATCCCGGCGATGTCCCGCAGGGGGGAGTGGGCGCTGCGCCGCTCGGAGAGCGGCCGGGACGGCTCGCCCTCGAAGTCGATGACGAACCAGTCGTCCCCGGCCCGCAGCACCTGCCCGAGGTGCAGGTCGCCGTGGATGCGCTGGACGGGCGGTCCGGGATCGCAGGTCGCGAGCGCGGAGAACGCCGCCTTCAGACCGGGGACGAACGGCTGGAGCACGGGCACGGAGTGCGCGGCGGCCGTCAGGCGTTCGGTCATCCCCTCCGCCGTCGGCCCGCCCTCCTGGGGGCCGCCGACGGGGAAGGCCGCGCCGAGCGCCAGATGGACGTCCGCGGTGGCCCGCCCGAGGGCGTGCGCCCGCGCGGTGAAGTCGTCCCCGGCGGCCAGCGCCTCCAGAGCCAGCGTCCAGCCGTCGGAGGCGTCGCGCAGGAACGGCTGGAGGACACCGAGCGTCGCCCGGAACGGATGCGTGGTGCGCAGCCAGGCCACCGGAGCGGGCACCCGGTGGCAGCCCTGCCGCGCCAGGGCGCCCGGCACCTCCAGATCGGGGTTGACCCCGGACTGGATCCGCCGGAAGACCTTCAGGATGAACTCGTCGCCGTACACCAGCGAGGAGTTGGACTGCTCGGCGTCCAGCAGCCGCGGCACCAGTCCGGTCGGCACCCGCCGGGCCGCGTCGCCCTCGAACCGCAGCGGGCCCACCGCGCCGGGGTGCCGCAGCCGTTCCAGCAGCAGCTGCGCCGACCGCGGGTCGTGGAGCGCGTCGTAGACCGTGCGCCCGGCCAGCGGCCCGTCCTGCACCCTGCCGATCACCGCCCGGCCCAGGTGCGGCGCCGGGTGCTCCCGTACGCCGAGGAGGAGCTGGTAGCAGTCCCCGGCCCAGGGCGTGTTCCCGGGAGAGGGCACGCCCCCGTGGCCGGCGTGCACCAGCAGGTGCAGGCAGCCGGGGAACAGCTCCGTCATCGACAGCACGTGGAGGTCGGTGACGGGACGGTCCTTGCCGGCGAACCAGCGCTGCCCCGGCAGCCACTCGCGCAGCAGCCCGGTGAACGACTCCGTGGGCGCGGCGGTCGCGCTTCGCGGACGCAGGAATGCGGTCTTCGTCATGGTGACGCCTCCTCTCGTCGGCGCACGGTCACAGTCGCCGGCCGATACGGGTGCGGGCCGCGGCTCGGGTGAGCCGGAACCAGTAGAAGCCGTGGCCCCCCAGGGTCAGCAGGTACGGCAGTTCGCCCACGGCCGGGAAGCGCGCCCCGCCGAACAGCTCGACCGGGTGGCGTCCCCCGAAGGCGCTCAGGTCGAGCTCGGTGGGCTGGGCGAAGCGGGAGAAGTTGTTGACGCAGAGCACCAGGTCGTCCTCGTACTCCCGCAGGAAGGCGAGGACGGCGGGGTTCGTCGAGGGCAGTTCGGTGTAGGTGCCCAGGCCGAAGGCGGGGTTCTGCTTGCGGATCTCGATCATCCGGCGGGTCCAGTGCAGCAGCGAGGACGGGGAGGCCATGGACGCCTCCACGTTGGTGACCTGGTAGCCGTGGACCGGATCCATGATCACCGGGAGGTAGAGCTGTCCGGGATCGGAGGAGGAGAAGCCGGCGTTGCGGTCGGGGGTCCACTGCATGGGGGTGCGCACCGCGTCGCGGTCGCCGAGCCAGATGTTGTCGCCCATGCCGATCTCGTCGCCGTAGTAGAGGATCGGCGAGCCGGGCAGCGACAGCAGCAGGGCGTTGAACAGTTCGATCTGGTTGCGGTCGTTGTCCAGCAGCGGGGCCAGGCGGCGGCGGATGCCGATGTTGGCGCGCATCCGCGGGTCCTTGGCGTACTCGGCCCACATGTAGTCGCGTTCCTCGTCGGTGACCATCTCCAGGGTCAGCTCGTCGTGGTTGCGCAGGAAGATGCCCCACTGGCAGCCCGCGGGGATGGCCGGGGTCTTGGCCAGGATCTCGGAGACGGGGTGGCGCGACTCGCGGCGCACGGCCATGAAGATGCGGGGCATCACCGGGAAGTGGAACGCCATGTGGCACTCGTCGCCGCCGGCGGCGTAGTCGCCGAAGTAGTCGACCACGTCCTCCGGCCACTGGTTCGCCTCCGCCAGCAGGACGGTGTCCGGGTACTGCGCGTCGATCTCCTTGCGCACCCGCTTCAGGAAGGCGTG
>NZ_LIRG01000235.1 GCF_001419695.1 Streptomyces prasinopilosus | reverse complement strand
GGGGCCCGCCGACGGAACGTTCCGTCGGCGGGCCCCTTCGCGGCACGGATACTCTTGACAGGTGACCGACGCCCACGACACCGCAGCAGACAGTCCCCTGCGAACCACCGGAGGCGCCCCTCCGGACGACGACGGATCTTCTGCTACGGAGGCGCCGATCCCCTTGCTCGCCCCGCGCGAGGGCATTCCGCCCGTGATCACGGACGACGCCGCGCTCGCCGAGGTGATCGCCGCCTTCGCCGCGGGCACCGGTCCCGTGGCCGTCGACGCCGAGCGGGCCTCCGGCTATCGCTACGGCCAGCGCGCCTATCTCGTCCAGCTGCGCCGCGAGGGCGCCGGGTCCGCACTGATCGACCCCGTCGCCTGCCCCGACCTGTCGGGCCTGGGCGAGGCGCTGTCGGGCGTCGAGTGGGTGCTGCACGCCGCCACGCAGGACCTGCCCTGCCTGCGCGAGATAGGGATGGTGCCCACCCGCCTCTTCGACACCGAGCTGGCCGGCCGCCTGGCCGGTTTCCCCCGCGTCGGTCTCGGCGCGATGGTCGAGAACGTGCTCAGCTTCGTCCTGGAGAAGGGCCACTCCGCCGTCGACTGGTCCACCCGCCCGTTGCCCGAACCCTGGCTGCGGTACGCCGCCCTCGACGTCGAGCTCCTGGTCGACCTGCGGGACGCCCTGGAGAAGGAGCTGGACCGGCAGGGCAAGCTGGAGTGGGCGTGGCAGGAGTTCGACGCGATCGCGTCCGCGCCGCCGCCGGAGCCCCGCAAGGATCCCTGGCGGCGCACCTCCGGCATGCACAAGGTGCGCCGGCGCCGGCAGATGGCCGTCGTGCGGGAGCTGTGGCAGACCCGGGACCGGATCGCGCAGCGCCGGGACGTCTCCCCGGGCAAGGTGCTCTCCGACGCGGCCATCGTCGAGGCCGCTCTCGCCCTCCCGGCCGACGCGCACGCCCTGGCCGCGCTGAACGGGTTCGGGCCGCGGACGGGACGGCGCCAGCTGGAGCAGTGGCAGGCGGCCGTGGACCGGGCGCGGGCGCTGAGCGAGGCGCAGCTGCCGCACCCCGGCCAGCCGGTGACCGGCCCCCCGCCGCCGCGCGCCTGGGCGGACAAGGACCCGGTGGCCGCCGCCCGGCTGTCCGCGGCCCGGGCGGGAGTGAGCGCGCTCGCCGAGCGGCTGAACATGCCGCAGGAGAACCTGATCACCCCGGACACGGTGCGGAGGGTGTGCTGGGAACCGCCGCGGCCCGCCGGCCCGGAGTCCGTCGCCGCCGCACTGGCGGGGTACGGGGCGCGGCCGTGGCAGGTGGAGCAGGTGACGCCGGTCCTCGTCGCCGCGCTGGCCTCCGACGGTTCCGAGGCCGTCTGAGCGCGGCGGGACCCGCCGGTCCGGCCCCGCCCGGAGACGCCGGCCCCCCGTTCCGCCTCACCCGTTCCCCTCGGTCCGTCCCCCTCCGCCCGCTCCGCTTCGCCGCTTCCCCAGGGAACCCGCCGCGAAGGAAGCGCGGGGGGGCGGGGACGAGGACCGGGACCGTGCCTGCCGGGGCGGTCTCCCGGCGGGCTCCGAGGGGCCCTCGAAGCGGAACGGGTACGTCGGGTTCACGCCGGGATCCGGCGGGGCCGCGGCCCCCGGCACTCCCGGAGGGGCGGGTTCCTGCCGTGCGGCGGCCGCCCGCCGTGCCGTACGACGGCTCCCCCGGAGGTGTGACCTTCACCGCTCGGAGGCACAGGACTGGGCAGCTACATTACCCACAAGTAGCATAGTCTCTGAGCGCGCGCTCAGCGCAACGCAGCAGTGCCATCCCGCACCCTGGAGGAGAGCCATCGTGCCTCGTACCGTCAGGGACGTCGTCTTCGTCGACGGCGTCCGCACCCCGTTCGGCAAGGCGGGCCCGAAGGGCATCTACCACGAGACCCGGGCCGACGACCTCGTCGTGAAGGCGATCCGGGAGCTGCTGCGCCGCAACCCCGGACTCGACCCGAAGAAGATCGACGAGGTCGCGATCGCCGCGACCACGCAGATCGGCGACCAGGGCCTGACCATCGGCCGCACCGCCGGCATCCTCGCGGGCCTGCCCACCTCGGTCCCGGGCTACTCCATCGACCGCATGTGCGCGGGCGCCCTGACCGCCGTGACCACGGTGGCCGGCTCCGTCGCCTTCGGCGCGTACGACGTGGCCATCGCGGGCGGTGTCGAGCACATGGGCCGCCACCCGATGGGCGAGGGCGTGGACCCCAACCCGCGGTTCGTCTCCGAGAAGCTGGTCGACGAGTCCGCCCTGTTCATGGGCATGACCGCGGAGAACCTGCACGACCGCTACCCGACCATCACCAAGCAGCGCGCCGACGAGTACGCGGTGCGCTCGCAGGAGAAGGCCGCCAAGGCGTACGCCGACGGCAGGATCCAGGCCGACCTGGTACCGGTCTCGGTGCGCCGCACCAACGCCGAGGCCGGCGAGACCGGCTGGGGCCTGGTCACCGCCGACGAGCCGATGCGTCCCGGCACCACCCTGGAGAACCTGGCCGGGCTCAAGACGCCGTTCCGCGTCCACGGCCGGGTCACCGCCGGTAACGCGGCCGGTCTGAACGACGGCGCCACCGCCTCGGTCATCGCCTCCGAGGACTTCGCCCGCGAGAACGGGCTGCCGGTCAAGATGCGTCTGGTCTCCTACTCCTTCGCGGGTGTGGAGCCGGAGGTCATGGGCTACGGTCCCATCCCGGCGACGGAGAAGGCGCTGGCCCAGGCGGGGCTGTCCATCTCCGACATCGGCCTGTTCGAGATCAACGAGGCCTTCGCCGTCCAGGTGCTGGCCTTCCTGGAGCACTACGGCATCGCCGACGACGACGCGCGCGTCAACCAGTACG
Organism: Streptomyces prasinopilosus; assembly: GCF_001419695.1. Classification (GTDB taxonomy): domain Bacteria; phylum Actinomycetota; class Actinomycetes; order Streptomycetales; family Streptomycetaceae; genus Streptomyces; species Streptomyces prasinopilosus. The sequence continues at coordinate 2,669 of NZ_LIRG01000235.1, read as the reverse complement.
GCGGCGCCATCGCCTTCGGCCACCCGCTGGCCTCCTCCGGCGTCCGCCTGATGACGCAGCTGGCCCGCCAGTTCGAGGAGCAGCCGCACGTCCGCTACGGCCTGACCACCATGTGCGTCGGCTTCGGCATGGGCGCGACGGTCATCTGGGAGAACCCGCACTTCGAGGGGGACAAGTGAGCACCACCGCAGAGCTTCTGAAGGGTGCGGCCGAGCTGTTCCCCGGCGAGGTCGTCACCAGCGCGCACGTACGCCACTTCGACCTGCCGCTGGGGGCGGGGCGCTTCGCGCTCATCACCCTCGACAACGGTCACGACCACACCAAGCCGACCACGCTCGGCCCGCAGTCGCTGGCGAACATCGACGCCGCGATCGACCAGGTCGAGAAGGAGGCGGCGGACGGCACGATCGTCGGCGCCGGTGTCACCGGCAAGCCGTTCATCTTCGCCGTCGGCGCCGACCTCAAGGGCGTCGAGCTGCTGAAGCGGCACGAGGACGCGCTGGCCATCGGCAAGGGCGGCCACGACGTCTTCAAGCGGCTGTCGAAGCTGGCCGTGCCGACCTTCGCGTACTACAACGGCGCCGCCATGGGCGGTGGCGTCGAGGTCGGCCTGCACTGCACCTACCGCACGGTGTCGGCCGCCCTCCCCGCGTTCTCGCTCCCCGAGGTCTTCCTCGGTCTGGTCCCCGGCTGGGGCGGCTGCACGCTGCTGCCGAACCTGATCGGCGCCGAGAAGGCCGTCTCGGTGATCATCGAGAACAGCCTCAACCAGAACAAGCAGCTCAAGGGCCGGCAGGTCTACGAGCTCGGCATCGCGGACGCGATCTTCGAGGGCGCGGACTTCCTGGAGCAGTCGCTGATCTGGACCGCGGCCGTCCTCAAGGGCGAGATCGCGATCGAGCGCCCGGTGATCGACCGCGGCGAGGCCTGGGACCAGGCCGTCGCCAAGGGCCGCTTCATCGCCGACTCCAAGGTGCACGGCGCCGCCCCGGCCGCCTACCGCGCCCTGGACATCATCGCCGCCGCCAAGAACGGCGACCTCCAGCAGGGCTACGACGCCGAGGACCAGGCCCTCGCCGACCTCATCATGGGCGGCGAACTGCGCTCCGGCATCTACGCGTTCAACCTGGTGCAGAAGCGCGGCAAGCGTCCCGCGGGCGCCCCGGACAAGTCGCTGGCCCGCCCGGTCACCAAGGTCGGTGTCGTCGGCGCCGGTCTGATGGCCTCGCAGCTCGCGCTGCTGTTCCTGCGCCGCCTCGAGGTGCCGGTCGTGCTGACCGACATCGACCAGGAGCGCGTCGACAAGGGCGTGGGCTACGTCCACGCCGAGATCGACAAGCTGCTCGGCAAGGGCCGGATCAACCAGGACAAGGCCAACCGCCTCAAGGCGCTGGTCTCCGGTGTGCTGGACAAGGCCGAGGGCTTCGCGGACGCCGACTTCATCATCGAAGCGGTCTTCGAGGAGATGGGCGTCAAGCAGAAGGTGTTCGCCGAGGTCGAGGCGGTCGCCCCGGCGCACGCGATCCTCGCCACCAACACCTCCTCGCTGTCGGTGTCCGAGATGGCGTCGAAGCTGAAGAACCCCGAGCGGGTCGTCGGCTTCCACTTCTTCAACCCGGTCGCGATCCTGCCGCTGCTGGAGATCGTCCGCGGTGAGCGGACCGACGACGCGTCGCTGGCCACGGCGTTCGGTGTCGCCAAGAAGCTGAAGAAGACCGCGGTGCTGGTCAAGGACGCCCCGGCGTTCGTCGTGAACCGGATCCTGACCCGCTTCATGGGCGAGATCCAGAACGTCATCGACGAGGGCACCCCGGTCGCGACTGCCGAGAAGGCCGTCGAGCCGCTCGGTCTGCCGATGTCGCCGCTGGTCCTCCTGGAGCTGGTCGGTCCCGCGATCGGCCTGCACGTCTCCGAGACCCTCAACCGGTCCTTCCCGGAGCGGTTCACGGTCTCCCCGAACCTCAAGAAGGTCGTCGAGGCGGGCAAGCGCGGCTTCTACGTCTACGACAGCGGGAAGCCCGAGCTGGACCCGGAGGTCGCCGCGCTGCTCGAGCAGGGCGACACCGTCCTCACCGAGGAGCAGGTGCGGGCCCGGGTGCTCGACGCGGTGGCGCAGGAGATCGGGCTGATGCTCGACGAGGGTGTCGTCGCCGAGGCCCAGGACGTCGACCTGTGCCTGATCACGGGCGCCGGCTGGCCCTTCCACCTGGGCGGCATCACGCCGTACCTGGACCGCGAGGGCGTCTCCGAGCGGGTGAACGGCAAGCGGTTCCTGGAGCCGGGCGTGGCCAGCGTTCCCGCCTGACCGGCAGGCCCCGGGAAGGGGGGCGGGCCGCACGGAGACGATCCGTGCGGCCCGCCCCCCTTTTTCGTTCCGTGGGAGCCTGGGCGCATGGAGAACAGCGCCGCCCCGCTCGTGATCGTCGACGCCGCCAATGTCGTCGGGTCGGTGCCCGACGGCTGGTGGCGGGACCGGCGCGGCGCCGCGGAGCGGCTGCGGGACCGTCTGGCGGCGGACGGTCTGCCGGGCCGGTCCGGACCGGTGGAGATCGTCCTGGTCGTCGAGGGCGCGGCCCGCGGGGTGGAGCCGGTGCCGGGCGTGCGGGTGGAGTCCGCCCCGGGCAGCGGCGACGACCACATGGTCTCCCTGGTGGCCGGCGCGGGCGGGC
>NZ_LIRG01000234.1 GCF_001419695.1 Streptomyces prasinopilosus | reverse complement strand
ACCGCACACGACGGCTGGTGACCGCACACGACGGCTGGTGACCACGCGCGAGGGCCGGGAACCGGGCGGGAGGCCGGTGGGCTGACGGCGCGTCCGGGGCGCCGCGTGCTTCAAAGGCGCCGTCGTGACCGTCCCCGGGGGACGGGGTGGCGCCCTCACGGCTCCCGATTCCGCCGATCCGGGAGCCGATTGAAGGTTTGCCCGCGTGCCGAGCGGATCGGCTGAATGATCATTGCGGCATTCCGGACGACTTTCCTCCCGGGCATTACCGGCGGGTAGTTCCCCCTGCTACAAACACGGTTGCCTCATCAACCACTTGCTCGCCCCCTCCCCGGAAGGGCTGATTGTCATGTCAGCGTCATTGCGTTCTCTTCGGGCCGCCGTGCTGGCCCTCACGATGGGTGCCGCGGCCGTGCTCGGCCTGGCGCAGCCGGCCGCGGCAGCGGGCGAGCACTACGTGGCTCTGGGCGACTCCTACTCCTCCGGGGTGGGCGCCGGGAGTTACACCTCCGAGAGCGGGGACTGCAAGCGCAGCACCAAGGCGTACCCCCAGCTCTGGAAGAACGCGAACGCTCCCGCCTCGTTCAAGTTCGTCGCCTGCTCGGGTGCGACGACGACCGGCGTGGCCGGCGGTCAGCTGGGCGCGCTGACGTCGTCGACCACACTCGTCAGCGTCACGGCGGGCGGGAACGACGTCGGCTTCGCGGACGTCATGCAGACCTGCGTGCTGCAGAGCGAGGCGAACTGCGTCAACCGCGTCAACACCGCGGTCTCGCAGATGCAGACCTCCCTGCCGGGCAAGCTCGACTCGCTGTACGGCACCATCCGCGCCCGCTCCCCGCAGGCCCACGTGGTGGTCCTCGGGTACCCCCGCTTCTACAAGCTCTCGGGCACGTGCATCGCCGGGCTCACCGAGACCGAGCGCGGTGCGATCAACAACGCCTCGGACGTGCTGAACGGGGTGATGGCGAAGCGGGCGGCCAACGCCGGGTTCACCTTCTCCGGTGTGGCGGACGAGTTCACCGGACACGAGCTCTGCTCGGGCGACGCCTGGCTGCACAGCGTGTCGGTCCCGATCACCAACTCCTACCACCCGAAGGCCGCCGGCCAGTCGGGGGGCTACCTGCCCGCCTTCCGCTCCGTGGCCTGACGGACCCGGACGTCCCCGCGTACGAGGGCACCCCGCCGCCCCGCCGCCCCGCCGGGCCGGGGGTGCGCGCGTACGACGGCACCGGCCCCGCGGGGCGGCGGGGCGGCGGGGCGCCCTCGTACGCGGGGACGGCCGGCTCCGTCGGGCCACGGAGCGGAAGGCTGGCAGGTAGCCGCCCGA
>NZ_LIRG01000233.1 GCF_001419695.1 Streptomyces prasinopilosus | reverse complement strand
CCCTGGCCGCCCTGCGCGACAGCGAGACCGCGGCCGCCGTGATGGGCGTCGACGTCGCCCGCCACCGCTCGGCGGCCTTCGTGGTGTCGTCCATGTACGCCGGACTCGCGGGCGTCCTCCTGGCCCTCTCCTTCCGCCGGGTCGTCCCGGACTACTTCTCCCTGGTCCTCTCCGTCGACTACCTCGCCATGATCGTCATCGGCGGGCCAGTCCGTGCAGTCCGTCGGGCGCGTACAGCAGGACGAGGACGATCGCGGCGCCGTAGAGGTAGCGGGCGGCCTCGGTGGGGCCGACGGAGCCGTCGGCCGAGCCGGGGGCGGCCACCAGCGGGAGCTGGTCGGCGTAGCGGGTCATGAGCAGCGGGAGCGCGGTGACGAAGACGGCGCCCGCGGTGGCTCCGGCGACGGACCCGAGCCCGCCGATGACGATCATGGCGAGGTAGTCGACGGAGAGGACCAGGGAGAAGTAGTCCGGGACGACCCGGCGGAAGGAGAGGGCCAGGAGGACGCCCGCGAGTCCGGCGTACATGGACGACACCACGAAGGCCGCCGAGCGGTGGCGGGCGACGTCGACGCCCATCACGGCGGCCGCGGTCTCGCTGTCGCGCAGGGCGGCCAGGGCGCGGCCGGGGCGTCCGCGCAGCAGGCCGCGGGCGGTGAACCAGGTGAACGCGAACAGGGCCAGGCCCAGGAACCACAGCCGTTCCTCGGCGCCGAACGGCACGCCGAGCACGGTCAGTTCGGGATCGCCGGCCCCGAAGGTGAAGCCGCCGAGGGTGAAGGGGGGCACGGAGCGGCCGTTGAATCCGCCGGTGACGGAGTCCGCGGTCAGCAGGACGTGGTGGCCGAGGAAGACCAGGGCGAGGGTGGCGATGCCCAGGTAGATGCCCTTCACCCGGCCGGCGACGGGGCTGAAGAGTCCCCCCGCCGCGCCGGCCAGCAGGACGGCGAGGAGGGCGGCGAGGGCGGGCGGCAGTCCCGGTCCGGGTTCGCCCGCCAGCCACGTGTAGCCGTAGGCGCCGGTGGCGAGGAAGAAGGCGTGGCCGAGGGAGAGCTGTCCGGCGGTGCCGGTCAGCAGGGCGAGGCCGACGGCGCCGATGGCGGCCGCCATGGCGAACAGGCCGATGCGCAGCCAGAAGGCGTCCAGGTAGAACGGCGGGAGGCACAGGGCGAGCGCGAGGCACACCATCCGTGCCCCCCGGCCGGTCAGCGCTCCGGGGATGCGGTCAGACACGGGCCGCTCCCTTCGCGCCGAACAGCCCCGTGGGCCGTACCAGGAGCACCAGCAGCATCACGGCGTACGGGGCGACGTCGCCGAAGCCCTCGCCGAGGACGTGCAGGTCGGACTGGTAACCGACGACCAGCGCCTCGGTCAGGCCGATGAGCAGGCTGCCCGCGAGGGCCCCGGCCGGGGAGGCGAGTCCGCCGAGGATCGCCGCGGGGAACGCGTTGAGCGCGATCAGGCCGGTGCTGCGTTCCAGGCCCGGGGCCGGGAACGCGGCGAGGAACACGGCGGCGAGGGCGGCGAGTGCGCCGGCCAGGCACCAGGCGCCGGCGCGCACCCGGCCGAGCCGTACGCCCATCAGGGAGGCGGCCTCGAGGTCCTCCGCCGCCGCCCGCAGGGAGAGCCCCCAGGAGGTGAACCGGAAGAGCGCGAACACGCCGCCGATGACCACGGCGGACACCGCGATCGCCGCGAGCCGGCTGTCGGCGACGGTCACCGGGCCGAGGTCGGTCACGGCGTCGCCCCACGGGTCGCCGAGGGACAGCAGGTCGCCGCCGATGCGCCGGGACAGGTCGGTCAGCAGGACGATGTCGATGCCGATGGTGACGATGGTCTGCACGTGGGCGGAGTGCGCGTCCTGTCCGCCGCGCTGCAGCAGGAACCGGTCCAGGGCGCCCGCGAGGGCGGCGGTGGTGAGGACCGCCAGCGCCAGGGCGCCGGCGAAGCCGAGGTCGTCGTGGAGGACGGCGGTCAGGTAGCCGCCGAACAGGAGCAGGGAGCCGTGGGCGAAGTTCAGCACGCCGGAGGCCTTGAAGATGACGACGAAGCCGAGGGCGACCAGCGCGTAGACCGCGCCGAGGGCGATGCCGCCGAGGACGTTGTCCAGGAACACGGTCATGCCGCCTCCTCCCGGGTGTCGGTGCCGAGGTAGGCGCGCAGCACCTCGGGGTCGCGGCGGACCTCGTCGGGGGTGCCGTGGGCGATGGACCGGCCGAAGTCGAGCACGGTGACGTCGTCGGCGAGCCGCATGACCAGGCCCATGTCGTGCTCCACGAGAACGATGGACAGGCCGAGTTCGGCCCGCAGTTCGCCCACGACCCCGGCCGTGCGGGCGCGTTCGGCGGCGTTCATGCCGGCCACCGGTTCGTCGAGCAGCAGTACGCGTGGCTCCAGGCAGAGGGCGCGGGCGAGTTCCACGCGTTTGCGGTCGCCGTACGACAGGAGGGCGACGGGACTGTCGAAGTGGGCGCCGAGGCCGGTCAGTTCGGCGATCTCCCGGGCCCTCGCGAGGTGTTCGCGCTGCTCGCGGACGGCGCCCGGCAGGCGCAGCGCGGTGGCGGCGAAGCCGGCGCGGGTCAGGGCGTGGCGGCCGAGCATCAGGTTGTCGGCGACCGTTCCGTGGGTGGTGACGATGTTCTGGAAGGTGCGGGCCACGCCGAGCGCGGCGATGCGGTGCGGTGCGAGCCGGGTCAGTTCGGTGCCGCCGAGGGTCACCGTGCCCGCGGCCGGGCGGCACAGGCCGGACAGCACGTTGAAGCAGGTCGACTTGCCGGCCCCGTTGGGTCCGATGATCGCGTGCACCGTCCCGGGTTCGACGGTGAGGGAGACGGCGTCCAGGGCGGTGAGTCCGGCGAAGCGCACGGTGACGTCCCGTACGTCGAGCACGGGCGGCGCGGTGGTGGTGCGGTCGTTCACGCCGCCCCCTGGTCCTCGGCCGCCTCGCCCAGGTAGAGGCGGCGCACGGCGTCGGTGCGGGCGAGTTCGCCGGCGGGGCCGGACAGGCGGGTCTCGCCGACCTCGAGGACGTGGGCGTGATCGGCGAGGGAGAGTGCCATGCCCGCGTTCTGCTCGACGAGGAGCACGGCGGTGCCCTGGGTGTTGATCTCGCGGATCACCTCCGCGATCCGGTGCACCATCCGGGGTGCGAGGCCGAGGGACGGCTCGTCGAGAAGCAGCAGCCGGGGGGCGGCCATCAGGGCGCGGCCGATGGCGAGCATCTGCTGCTCGCCCCCGGAGAGCAGACCGGCGGCCTGGTGGGTGCGTTCGGCGAGCCGGGGGAAGAGCGTGAACACGCGCTCCCGCGCCTCGTGGACCTGGGTCCGGCCGCGGCGGCCGAGTCCGAGCCCGCCGCTGCGCAGGTTCTCGTCGACCGTGAGCCCGGCGAACACCCGCCGTCCCTCCGGGACCTGGACGACTCCGGCGCGCACCGCCGTCACGGGGTCCTTGCCGTCGAGCACGGTGTCTCCGTAGCGGATGCGGCCTGCCGTGATGGTGCCGCGGTGCAGGCGCAGCGTGCCGGACACGGCCCGCAGCAGGGTCGTCTTGCCCGCGCCGT
>NZ_LIRG01000232.1 GCF_001419695.1 Streptomyces prasinopilosus | reverse complement strand
CGCCGGTGCCCTCGCCCTCGCCGGGCCCGGCACCGCGGTCAGGCGGCCGGAGCCGTGGTCGCGGGTAGGGAGCGGGTCCAGCGGTTCGCGGCGCGAGGGGTGAGAGGCGGGGGTGCCGGGCCCGGCGAGGGCGAGGGCACCGGCGGGGGTGGCCTCCGCGGCAGCTACGGTCCGGCGTCCAGCAGGCCGGCGAGCAGGGGCAGGCGGACGTCGAGGTCGGCCGGCTCCGGGTCCGGGCGCCGGTCCCCGTGCGCGGCCGGCCGTCCCGCGAGGCCCGGCCGCCGTTCCACCGCCGTCCTCGCCCGCGCGGCGGCGCGGAGGGCCGGACCGGACGTGCCGGCGGCCGCGGCCGCCCCGGTGGGGACGGTCGCGTCGAGGTGGGCGGGCACACCGGCGGGAGCGTCCGGCGCCCCGCCGGTGTCCGGCCGGGCGAGCCTCGCCCGGAAGGCGTCGAGGACGGCCTCCGGATGGGTGGTGAGGGCGCCGGCCAGGGCGCTCGGCGGGACGTAGGGATCGCCGGCCGCGAAGTGTTCCAGGGCCCGCGCGAGGTGGCGGTCCCTGCTGCTCGGGTCCTGGACGAGCAGGGCGAGCGCGCCGCCGTGCAGGGCACGGTCCTCGGTGCGGACGAGCAGGGTGAGGGCCGCGTACCGCAGCAGGGTGCGGTCGGCCTCGTCGCGGGCGTGCGGCGCGGCCAGCAGCCCGTAGGTCACCGCTGCCGCGCGGCGGGCGGGGCGTTCGTCGCGCGCCCAGCGGTCGACGGCCCGGCACACCGTCGAGGGGTCCTCCTCGGCCAGCGCGCCGAGCAGTTGTCGGGCCCGCCGGTGCGGACTGTCGGCGAGCGCCTCGGTCAGGGTGTCCGGGGCACGGTGCCGGTGGGTGTGCAGCAGGGCCTGTGCCGCCGTCGCGGCCGTCGCGTGCGGGGTGGCGGGCAGCGGCCGTTCGTCCTCGAACCACCGGACGAGGTGCGGGAGCACGGCGGCGGGGTCGGCGCCGAACAGGCGGGAGGCGGCGTCCAGGAACCGGGGGCCGGCCTCGCCCGGGGGGCCGTCGGCGTGCACGAGTCCGCGCAGCAGCTCGAAGCCGGTCTCCAGGGGCAGCGGGAGAGCGGTCCAGAAGGCGGGGCCCAGCTCGCCGGGGACCGGCCGCCGCTGCCGCCGCCAGGCCACGATCCGGTCGGCCAGCAGCCGCAGCACCCCGGTGTAGGGCGTCGCGTCGGGCACGCGTGCGAGGGTCTCGGTGAGCAGCCGGGCGGCCCACCACGAGCCGGTGCCGGCGTCGAGGGCGTGCACCAGGCCGGCGAGCCGGGAGGCGAGCGGACCCGTTCCGTGCCGCCGGGCGAGCAGCAGCATGGCCTGGACGACGGGTCCGACGCGGTGGTGCGGAACGGGGGTGCCGTCGGTGCTGCCGGGGCCGCCGTGGACCAGTGCGCGCAGGGCCCCGTCCAGGTCCAGGTGGGTGCCCTGGAGCCAGTCGGCGAGTTCCTCGTGCGCGAAGCGGTAGCCGGTCCCGGCGGGGACGAGGAGGCCTTCGGCGAGTACGGCGTGGGCCCAGCCGGTGACCTCGCCGAGCCGGGCCGGGGCGGGCCCCCAGGGGAACACCGCCTCGAACGCCTTCCGGTCCAGTTCGCCCTGCCCGGGGCCGAGGCCGCGCCGGGCGGCTTCGTGCACCTGGCCGGAGACCCTGGCGGCCAGCCGGCGTACGGCGGTGCCGCGCAGTCCGCTCCCGGCGGCGAGGCGTACGGCCACGCGCAGGCACATCAGGTCCAGGTGGGCGGAGAGGACCTCGTGGTGGTCCGCGCGGGCGTCCGGCGCGTCCGGGGCGTCGGCGAGGGCGGCCCTGACCTCCGCGAGCAGCCGGAGGGTCAGCGGGTGCCGGGTGTCGGCCGGGGAGCCCTCCGGGATGCCGTAGCGGGCCCGTGCCTCGACGGCCTCGTCGGCGGTCAGGTCGCCGAGACGCACGCACGCGGGGAGGCCCTCGGCCGGGGGGCCGCCCGGGGACCCGCCCCGGGGCCGGTGCAGCAGCTCCGCCGGGAGGAACGCGCCCGCCTCCTCCCAGTACTCCGCGCGGCATCCCACCGTCAGGCGCGCTCCGGTCCGCCGCAGCCACCGTGCCGTTCCGTCGCTCCACCGGGCGAGGCGGCCGGCCAGGGCGGGCGGCATCTCCTCGGGGCCGTCGAGGAGGAGGAGCAGCGGGCGGCCGGCGCCGCGGGCCAGGCCGGCGAGACGGTCCGGGCCGGTGTCGCCGAGGCCCTCGGATCCGGCCGGGATCCGGGAGCGGGAGGCGGCGACGATGCGGGCGGCCCGGTCGAGTGCCCGCCGGGCCGCGTCGGCGACGGAGAGGTCGTCCTCCCGCAGATCGGCGCCGCGCAGCCACAGCGTGGGGGCGCCGGCGCGGTGGCGGCGGGCGGCGAGCGCCGCGAGCTCCGTCGTCCGGCCGCTGCCGGGGGGCCCGACGAGACCGAGGACCGCGGCCCGGCCGTGCTCGAACGCGGTGAACTCCGCGGTGACCGCGGCCCGCTCCACCGGAACGACGTCGCCGGGGACGAGGGCGCCCGACGGGCCGTCCTGCCCGACCGAGGTGGCGGTGAGTTCCAGCACGCCCGCGAGGTTGAGGTCGGTGCCGTACGCGGGGACCGTCGCCGCGTTCTCGGCGAGGAGGGCGGCGAGGGGGCCCGGGGCGGGACGGAGCGGCACGGCGAAGCCGCCCTCGCGCCCGCCGGCGCGGAACGCGGTGCCGAGGACGCCGAGGACGGCGCCGGTGGCGGCGTCGAGCACCGGGCCGCCGGCCGCTCCGCCGCCGGTGCGCAGCGCGTCGCGGCCGGTGGTGCCGACGGCGAGTTCCAGCACGTCGTCGAGGGTGTGGCAGTGCTCGGCGGCGGTGTACGTCACGGTGGTCGCGTCGAGCACCCGTGCCTCGCGCCAGCACCCGGCGGCGATCCGCACGTAGGTGCCGCTGTCGAAGCGGTCCCGTGCGGTGACGGGCAGCGGCTCCGCGCCGAGTCCTTCGGCGCGGACGAGGGCGAGGCCCAGTTCGGGCAGCGGGGTGACGGCGTCGGCGCCCACGACGCGGTGGCGGTCGCCGGGGGCGTGCAGGACGAGGCCGGGGAGGCCGTCGACGGTCTCGTGGCCGGTGATCAGCGTGCCGCGGTGGTCGGCGGGGAAGGCGAGGCCGCGCGGGCGCCCGCCGAGGTCCCGGACGCGGACGAGGACGTCGGTGGGGCAGGACTCCCGCCGGGTCCCGGGGGCCTCCCCCGGACTCCGGTCGGCCGGGTCGTGGAGCGTGCCCCGCTCGTGACGGGACGGGTCGCGCGACATCATCGTCGAACCTTCATGCCGTGTCTTCGTGCTGTGCCTTCGACTGCCTCGGCCCGACAGTAGGGCCGGGCTGATCAGCGGTACGGCGTCCTCGGCGAACGCGCCCCCTTCCGCTCCCCCCGTTCACTCCGAGCGCCTGCACTTACGGGTGAAAGGAAGGCCGCAAGTGGATAAACCCTGGAGGTGGGGGAAACGAGGGGGGCCGTGGGGCGGTGACACGCG
>NZ_LIRG01000231.1 GCF_001419695.1 Streptomyces prasinopilosus | reverse complement strand
GGTGCGGGCGGAAGGTGGAGTGCAGTCTCTCCTCGAGGGTCTTGTCGCCCTCGCCCGCCCACAGCACTGCCAGCGGTGCCGGGTTCCCGGTCTGAATCTCTCCGAGTCGCTTGGACGGCTTGCCCCCGGTGAAGCCGATCTTTACGACCGTGGAGCCCTTTTCTCCGATCACGTAGATCACGCCATCACGTCCTCTCGGCAGCGCGGGCAGTAGGCGGCTCCCGGTTCCGTCGGACGGCCGCACAGTCCGTCGTCGCCCTCGCATTCGCCAGCATGCTTGTGGGGCGCAACGGTATCGGCCGTCCACGCGTCCGGGGTGGGTGTCTCGGCGCGTTTGGAGAACGGCTCCCAGGCGGCCTGAGCGCTGTGCGGTACCGGGCCCGCCAGGGCCTGCTTCAGTCGACTGGAGACGATCGCACCCACCGTCGTGGTGATCTGGTCCGGCAGTGGGCGGCCCGCGATCACCTGCCGCAGCTGCTCCGGCGTCCAACCCTCCAGGAGCATGCCGGCCACGGCCATCCCCTGATCCTGGAGCGTCTTGCCCGTCAGCAGGAACTCCGGCTTCTCCGCCCCGATCGCCGACAGCAGGTCGACGCCGGGGTTCCTGCTGATCTGACTGGGAACCTTCGCCCCGTCCGTCCCTCCGTCCTGGCCCTCAGCCGACTCCGCGGGGACGGAAGGACGGCTAATGGTTCTACCTGAGGGATCACTAAGGGATTGCAGGTCAGATTGACCCGTGGCACAGGTCAATCTGACCTGACCGTCAGAGCAATCTGACCTGTGGTCCAGGTCAGATTGCTCTGTCCGCAGGTCAGAGCCCTGCGAGGGGTACAGGTCAGATTGAACTGTCCGCAGGTCAGAGTCGGTTTCCGAGGTGCTCGCGGGGGCGGGACCGTCGAACGACAGGCGCTCCACCTCGTTGTCGTCGTACGCCTTCCGCGGCCGGGCCATCGACGCCAGCAGCGGCAGATTCACCCGGGCCAGGTTGCTCGTCTCCGCCCGGCGCTCCGACTTCACCAGGTTCCGCCCGATCAGCTTCTTCTTCGTGCGGCGCACGGTGCTCACCGACGTCCCGGTGTCCTCGGCCAGGCGCTCCTCGCCGGGCCAGCAGTACCCGTGAGGGTCGGTGTAGTTCGTGTACGCCAGCAGGAGCAGCTTCTCGCCGCCGTCCAGGCCCTGCGCGGCGAACACCATCGCCATGTGCTCAACGCTCATGAGGTCACCTCGGAGCCTTCGACAGTGGCGTTCTTGCTGCTGTTGCATGAGCGACAAAGCGTTCGCAGGTTGTCGACGTTGTTAGTGCCCCCAAGGACCCACGGGTGGATGTGGTCCAGCGTGAGGTCGTCGGTGGCCCCGCAGCGCACGCACCGGTAGCCGTCACGCTCGTAGACGAACTGGCGCAGCGCCTCGGAGATCCCGGTCCGCTGCCTCTGCGGCCCCAGGACTGTGCCGAAGTCCTTCCTGCGCTGCCTGGGCGGAGCGTCGGAGAGGTCCGGTCGCGACTGCGGCGTCAGCGGCTCCTTGCCGCGCTTCTCGCGGTCAGCGTTGACCTGACCGACGTCCGGAAAGGCGGAGTAGGGGATGCACAGGTCGTACACCTTCGGGCGGCCGTGCGAGGCCGCACCCTGGTCCGCTTCCGTGATCAGACCGCGCTGCACCAACTTGCCCAGTCGCCGCTGAACTGTCTTGACGTCCACGCAAGCAACCGCGGCGATCTCCTTCCTGGAAAGCAGCGCCTGGGTTCCGTCGCTCAGGGCCGTTTCTGCTAGAGCGACCAGGATCAGGCGCTCTGCGGCGTCGGCCACTGGGGCGTTCTTGAGCGCCCACAGGAGAGGGAAAGCGGGGCTACCTGTCGACAAGCTGGATGGTGCCGGTACGCTCCTCATTAGGAGGACCTCACTTCTTTCCGGGGTGATCTTCCGAAGTCAGCGGGTGTCATCCGCTGGTTTTGCTTGAACGGTCGGCCCGAGGTAGCTGCGAACCTCCTCGGTGGCCGGCCGTTCTGCGTTCCCGGGCGCTGGGGCTGCGATCCCAGAACCCGTAACCTGCTCATGGCTCGGTCGGCGCGCGCAGGTCGCCGTTCTCGTCCAGACGGTTGTAGACGTCCCGGAAGAACTCCAGGAACGGTTCGGTGGCCATCAGCAGGGCGCCCGCGGCCTCCCCGTAGGGATGATCCTTGCCGGGGCCGAACGGCCAATGCTTCTCGTACCGCTCGGACGTGGCGATGTGCCGGACGCCCTCGCGGGTGATGCTCTTGACGATGCCCAGCCGGACGAGGAGTTCGGCGCCGGTCCCGAAGGTCACGGCAGGGGGCAGTCGGGTTTCCCCCGTGTTGTCGGGGTTACGCGGGCTCATCGGTAGCCACGCAATCTCGCACCGCTTCGCACCATGCGAAGCGAAGGCGATACGCTCATGACGGATCTCCTAGCGGGGATTCCCCACCGACGAAGATTTCGCAGGTCAGCGTCGTGTGGGGCGGCCGGCCGTGACCGCTGGTGCGGTCGGCCGTACTACTTCTTACTCCTGAGGACGCAGCGAAGTGGTCCACCGAAGGATCGTGGACCCCTCAGCAACCTTCACGGCCACCTCGACAACCCGGCCGTCTTCCAGCGTCACAGTGCGGACTACCTGAGTGACAACGACCTTGTCGGCGGTCAGTCCCAATGCCTCCTTCTCGGTCGCTGTCGCGTGCCGACTGGTGACCTCCTCCAGCACCTGATCCTGAGCCAGCCCCAGCCGCGACGCCGCGAGCTCCCGCGACGCGCCGGTGGACACCGGCTCCGCCAGTTCGGGGGTCACCGCTATCACGTAGGCCGGGTAATAGCTGCTGCTCAAGTGGACCGGGAGCCCGTTCCGGCTGACGACCCGACGGCGCACCTGCACCGGCGTCCCCGGGGGGACATCCAGCCGTGACGCCACCAGTTCGTCGGCGCCGGTCGTGCCGACTTCCAGGATGCGCGAGACCTCGCCGCCATCCAGAGCGCTACCGGTAGCCGCGTGCAGAGCCACCCTGGTGCCGATGTTGTTACTGGTAGGCGCAGCGACGATCGTCCCCACGCCGGGCTTCGCGAGTGTGAGCCCTTCCATCTTGAGAACCCGGTAAGCGCGGTTCACGGTCGTGTGCGCCACGCCGAATTGCTCGCTGGCCGCCTTGAAACTCGGCAGGGCGTCACCGGGCCTGAGCGTCCCGTCGCGGATCTGTCGGCGGAAGTGCTGAGCGATCTCCGGGTATCCGGGCGTTTCGCGCATGGTCGACCTCCTCTCTGTCGTTAGTTGCCGCGCTCCACGCGCGCAGCGGTACACCCCTGAGGGTAGTCGACAGATTCCTTCTCCGCTAGCACTAGCGCTACGAGCGCGAGGACGTTACATTGGGGTGGTCGGCAACGACGGCGGCCCCAGAAACGCCGAACGGCCCGGGTGGTTGGACACCCGGACCGCTCAGGGGCCCCGAAGAACCCGGCACATCGCTACCCGCCTTCACAGGAGCGACAGCCATGGAAAACCGTACCGGACGGGCGACCACGAGCCGCACCGCCACCACTCAGGCCGACGAGGCCCTGCGCCGCGTCACCGCCCAGCACATCGGCCCGCGCCGGCCGGGCGTCGTCTACTACGACGGTCCCCGCCTGGTCGAGGTCCGCGCCATCGTCACCGACCTCACCGAGGCTCGCCGGGTCCTGCGCCGGAACAGTGCCCGCTTCGCCGTCCTCATCCGTGACGTGCACGCCGGCACCGAGCACTACACCGGCGCCATCTGGACCGGCTCGGACCGTGTCCTGAAGGCGGTGGCGGCATGACCGGGCCGACCCGCATCGCCGACGCCGACATCCGCAACATGCTCGCCCGCCGTGCCGGCCTGACCCTGCTCCGCGGTCTGGCCGACCTCACCCGGCGTCTGCCGTCCCCGGACGGGCCGGCGCTGCGGGTCACGGTGACCGTCATCGCCACCGGCGAGGAGGTGGGCAGCGTGGACGTGGACGCCACGAACACCGACGACGTCGGTCACTTCGCGTCCCGGCGTGCCGAGACGTTCCGCGCGAAGACCACCCCCACCCCGGCGGCCGGCCTGGCCGTCGTCTCCGCCCCGGCCCCGGCCGGTACGCCCGTCCTGCGCCTGGTCGGAGGTGGCCGGTGATCCGGCAGCCCGCCTTCGAGACGATCCCGTCCGGCGAGTACTCCCCGGCCGCGGTCGCCCAGAACGACCCGCACCTGTACGCCGACGTCACCGACCTGTACGCCGCCATCGACCCCTGGTCGTACCTGGACGACGTCCTCACCTCCAGCGACCCCGACGCCGCGGCCGCCGCCTACGAGCAGATCGTCACCGGCGAGTGGGACGGGGAGCTGTGATGGCCGGCCCCGCCCCGATCGACGGGACCGAGCTGGGCGACCTGCTGGACGACCTGGTCGACGGCAGCAACGTGCACGCCGGTATCCGCCAGATCGCGTCCGGTATCCGCGCCATCGCCACCGACCCCCACCTCGACACCGCGGCCCTCCAGCTCCTCCTCGCCCAGCTCGCCGGCTCCTCCGACGGCCTGGACGTCACCGGAGCCATCGGCCACCTCATCGAGCACCTCACCGCCCACACCCCGGCCGTCCACGCCCTGGACGACGACCAGGCCAAGACGGTCGCCCGTCAGGGCTGGCTCACCCAGCACGCCCTCACCGACCCCGACCTCCGCGGCCCCGCCGCCACCGCCTGCGCCGCCCTCGACACCCGGAGGGAGGTGCCCCCCATGACCCGCCTCACCGACAAGGAACGAGAGGAGCTCAGCCGCAAGAACGCGGAGAAGAACAAGCAGTCCACCAACCGTCCCCGCTAACCCCCCGACCGGGGCCCGGACCCACCGGGCCCCACCCCATCCGAAAGGAGGAGACACCTGATGGCGACCGTGGAGATCATCTCCTTCGGCTACCTGCACGCTGCCGCACCCGAAGCCGACGTGACCGTCGACCTGCGACGGGCGTTCCGGGACCCGCACGTCGACCCCCGAATGCGGCAGCTCACCGGCCACGACCGGCCCGTGCAGCGGGCGGTACTCGGCACCGCAGGCATCCGGCCGCTCCTGAAAGCCACCGCCCAGCAGGTTCAGGCGTACGCCGAAGGCCCGTCCGCCGACCGGATCGTCATCGGGTCGGGCTGCGCCGGGGGCCGCCACCGGTCGGTGGTCTTCGCCGACCGGCTCGCCCGCCGGCTCCGCCGCCGCGGCCACACCGTCACCGTCACCCACCGCGACATCCACCTCCCCGTCGTACAGCGCTAACCACATCCAACCCGCCCAACAGATCGAAGGAGATCCCAATGGCTTCCTCCCGTCACTTCTTCAAGTCCACGCCGGCCAGCCAGGTGAAGGCCGAAGTCGAGGCCGACCTGAAGGCGTCCCGCGCGGCGCAGCGAGACCTCATGCAGGCCGGCCAGTACCGCATGGCCGGTCAGATGGCCGACGCGGTCGACGAGCACCTCGACGAGCTGAACGCCGTGAACAACGGCACTTGGAGGCCGCGCCACGCCTGACCCTCGACCGGTGTCCGGCCGCCGACATCCCCCCGGCGGCCGGACCCCACCCCCTCTGGCCGGTCCGGAGGCTGCACCTGCCGACAACCCCCATGCGGCAGGTGCCGCCTCCGGA
>NZ_LIRG01000230.1 GCF_001419695.1 Streptomyces prasinopilosus | reverse complement strand
GCCCGACTCACCCGGAGCCGCCATGTCCGAACCCGACGCGCCCGCCACCGTCCCGTCGCCCGCCGTCCCGTCGTCCGCCGCCCCCCGTGCTCCGGTCGTCCCCGCGCAGCAGGCCTCCGCGCGGGTGCACGAACCGCGCCGGGGAGACTGCCCCTGGTGCGGCTCCACGCGGCTGCGCAACCGGCTGCGCACCGGTGACCTGCGGCGGCACCGGCCGGGGCGGTTCACCGTCGACGCGTGCCGGGAGTGCGGCCACACCTTCCAGAACCCCCGGCTCACCGCCGAGGGCCTGGCCCTCCACCGCCGGACGCCGCGCGGAGCCCCCCGGGACGCCGTCACCGACCGGGTCCTCGCGCTGCGCGACGCCCCGCGCCGCCGCCGGGCCACGGCCCGCGCGATGCTGCGCTTCGGCGAACCGGAGAGCTGGCTGGACGTCGGCACCGGGCACGGCCGCTTCCCGGACACCGCGCGGGAGTTCTTCCCCTACACCGCCTTCGACGGCACCGACCTCACCGCGCGCGTCGAACGCGCCCGCGTCCTCGGCCGCGTCGAGGAGGCGCACATCGGCGCGCTGACGGACCCGAAGCTGCTGGCCCGGGTGGCGGCCCGCTACGACGTCGTCAGCCTGCTGCACCACCTCGAGCACACCACCGAACCGCGGGCCGAACTCCGCGCCGCCCTGGCCGCGTTGCGCCCCGGCGGCCACCTGCTCGTCGAGACCCTGGACCCCCGGTGCGCGTTCGCCGCCCTGTTCGGCAGCCGGTGGCTGTCCTACGACCAGCCCCGCCGGCTCCACCTGCTGCCGCCGCGCAACCTCCGGGCCGAACTGGAGGCGCTCGGCTGCACGATCGTCACCACCGGGTCCGCCGGACCGGGCAGGTCCCGGTCCGGGCACCGCGGCCTGTACGTCCCGTACGACCTGGCCGGCGCCGCCGCGCTGGCCCTCTCCCACGCCCTGCCCGCCCCGGACGCCCCCTGGCGCGCGATCCCGCCGACCCCGTTCCAGCAGCAGGCGCGCGCCGTACTGCTGCGCGCGGGCGCCCCGCTGGTCGCCGTCGCGACGCTGGCGGACCTCGCGCTGGCACCCGTCCTGCGGCTCACCCCGTTCGCCAACGCCTACCGGATCATCGCGCGGAAGCCGTCGCACTGACCGCGCTCCCGGTCCCGCCCGCGCTCGTCCGGCCACGGGAGCGGTCCTCCCGCAGGACGGCCGGCGCGGAAGACCGCGCCGGACGGGACGACCCCCGCACGGCCGGGGATCCGCGAACGGCGGCCGGAGGCCGGCGACCCGGTGCCGCCCCGGCACATCGAGCGCCACCGCGCCGTCCGGAGGGAAGGAGCTCCCGGACGGGCCGGAACGCGTCCGGGCGGGCGGGGCCGCCCTCGATCCCGAGGGGTGCGGCAGCCGGTCATCCGCCCCCGCACGGGGATCCGCCGGCCCGCCCCACCCCCGCGAACGCGGCGTCCTCCGGGTCCCGGCTCAGGGGCACACCGGCACGGCGCTCGCGCGGAGGCCGCACGTCTCCCCGAGCGCGGCGGATCCCCGTGTGCGGCGGAGAAGGACCCCGGCACGGTCCTCGACGAGCCGGAACCGTCGGGCACCGCCGGCGGCAACCGGCTGCAACCGGCGGACCCCGGCGGCCCCGAGGCACCCGGAGCCGCAGGGAGCCGCCCGCCGGCGGGGACCCCGGGGACCGGCGCTCACCCCCGGAGCACCAGTGCCTGGCCGGCCACCACCAGCAGCACCTGCTCGCACTCCTGCGCGAACGCCGTGTTCAGCCGCCCGAGTTCGTCCCGGTAGCGGCGGCCGGACGCGGTGGCGGGGACGATGCCCGAGCCCACCTCGTTGGACACCGCCACCACGGTCCGCCGGGTCGCGCGCACCGCGTCCGTCAGCTCGCGCACCCGTTCCCCGAGGGCCCGCTCCCCGCCGTCCGCCCACTGGGCGTCGTCCCACGCCCCGACGGAGTCCATCGCGTCCGTCAGCCACAGCGACAGGCAGTCCACCAGCAGCGGCGGTCCGTCGGCCGCCAGCAGCGGCACCACGTCACAGGTCTCCACGGTCCGCCACGAGCCGGGCCGCCGCTCCTGATGGGCCGACACCCGGGCCGCCCACTCGGTGTCCCCGTTGCGGGACCCGCCGGTCGCCACGTACAGCACCTCGGGCAGGGACTCCAGCCGGCGCTCGGCCTCCACGGACTTGCCGGACCGCGCCCCGCCCAGGACCAGCGTCCGGCGCGGCAGGTCGGGGACGTGCTCGTAGGCGCCCACCTCCAGCGTGGTCCCGTCCGGTACGGCACGCGCCCCGGCCGCCGCGAGCCGGCGCCGCTCCTCCGCGCCCGGCGGCACGTCGTGGTCGAGGTGCACGGCGACGACGTCCGTCGTCGGCCCCACCGCGCCCACCGCCCGCAGCCGCGCCAGCGCGTCCGGACGCCCCACGACGTCCAGCAGCACCATGGCGTACGGTTCGGCCGGCTCCTCCAGACCGGCCGGCGCCGTGCCCGGCGGCAGGTACAGCAGCCGCTGCCCCTCCGGACCGGTCACCGCGTACCCGGTGCCCGGCGCGTCCAGCGCCAGCGCCCGCACCCGGTGGCCCGTCAGCAGCGCCAGCTCCCGGCCGTCCGGCACCCGCCCGGGCTGCGGCAGCCCGGCCGGCACCTCGAGCGCGGGGCCGTCGTGCGGATGGGAGAGCAGCACCTGGCGCACACCGCCCAGGGAGTGCCCCGCGCGGGCGGCGGCGAACGCCACGCCCGGCATCAGGTCGAGCAGCAGCGAGCCGTCCACCAGCAGCGAGGTCGCGGCGCGCGCGCGGGGACCGGCGGCGGACGCGCAGGCCGCGCAGGGACAGTCGGGGCGGGGCAGGCCCGCGGGGGCACCGGTGCCGAGCAGAGTGAGTTCCACGGACCCGATTTTCGCCCCTCCCCACGGCTCCTGCGCGTCCGGCCGGGCACCGCCACCGGTGATCCACCGGATCATCCGCCGGACAGGCTCTAGGCTCTGCTCCAGGAGCCGGACCGTGATCCGGCTCCTGGCGTGCAGGTGCCCATACCCACGGAGGCGTACATGGCGGCATGGACGTGGCGGTTCGAGAAGGCCGACGGGACGCAGGTCGAGCCCGCGGTGACACCGGAGGACTTCACCACGCAGGGGGACGCCGAGTCCTGGATCGGGGAGAACTGGAAGGCCCTGGTGGACGGCGGCGCCGACCGGGTGCGGCTGCTGGAGGACACCACGGAGATCTACGGGCCGATGAGCCTGCACGCCGAAGAGGCGTGAACCCGCGGGCGTGAGGCCCCGGAGGCGGGAATCCGGGCGGGGGCGGCACGCCCCCGCCCGCCCCGTTCGTTCAGCCCCGTACGCCGCACAGGTGGAGCAGCGACGCCACCCCGCGGTAGGGGTCCGTCCGGCCGGCCCGCTCCTCGACCGCGAGGAGCGCCGCCAGGTCGTCGGGGTGGCCGGGGGAGTCCGCGACGTGCGACCCGTCCACCGCCGCGTCCGTGAAGACCCGCACCCCGTACCAGGTGTGCAGCGGCGCACCGAGCCCCGCGAGCGTCGCCGTGAGGTCCGCCAGCCGGTCGGCCCGCACCCCGGCGTCCGAGTCGTCCGCGGGAGACGGCGTGCCGAACGCGGCCAGCGCCCCGGCCCAGTCGCCGCGCAGGCCGGACCGCATCGCCGGCGCGTCGCCGTTGCGCACCAGCAGCGACAGCAGGCCGCCGGGCGCGAGCATCCGGGCCAGCCCCGCCACCAGCGGGTCCGGCTCCGTCACGTGCATGAGGACGCCGTGGCAGAGCACCACGTCGAAGCTGCCCGGCAGGAAGTGCACCCCGGTGTCGCGGCCGTCGCCCTCGACGACCCGCACCCGCTCCCGGATGCCCTCGGGCTCCCCGGCGAGCGCCGCGTGCGCGGCGGAGATCATCTCCGTGTCCCGCTCCAGACCGGTCACCTGGTGGCCGGCCCGGGCCAGGCGCAGCGCCTGCGTACCGCGGCCCATGCCGACGTCCAGCACGCGCAGCCGCCGCCCGACCGGGAACCGTCCCGCTATCTGCTCGTCGAGCTGGCGGGCCACCAGTTCCTGCTGGACGACCTCCCGCAGGTCACCCGGCGACCCGCCCCGGCCGGACGAGGCCCGGGCGCACGAAGCGTCGGCGGACGAGGCGTCGGCGGACGAGGACTGCGCGGGCACCGCCGGCGCCGCGCCGTCGGCGAACGGTGTGGTGCTCAGGGCCGCTCCCCGCGCTTGACCTGGGGCTTGGGCAGACGCAGCCGGCGCATCTGCAGCGAACGCATCAGCGCGTAGGCGACGGCGCCGCGGCGCCTGTCGTCGGGGAAGCGCTCGGCCAGCTGCTTCTTCAGCCGGAAACCGGTCACCGCGGAGTCGAGCACGATCAGCACGATCACGACGAGCCACAGCAGCAGCGCGGCGTTCTGCAGCTGGGGCACCCGGATCATGCTCAGCACCAGGATGATCACCGCCATCGGCAGGAAGTACTCCGCGATGTTGAACCGCGAGTCGACGTAGTCGCGCGCGAACCGGCGCACCGGCCCCTTGTCGCGGGCCGGCAGGTAGCGCTCGTCGCCGCTGGCCAGCGCCTGGCGCTGGCGCTCCATCGCGGCACGGCGCTCGTCACGCTGCCGCTTGGCGGCCTCCTTGCGCGTCATCGACGTATTGGCCACGCTGCGCCGCTGGGTCTGGGCCTGGCTGCGCTTGGGCGTGGGACGGCCCTTCGGGGCCTCCGGGTGGCGGGTCTGCTTGGAGTCGGTCACCGTCGCCTTGTCGGCGTGGGCCTTCTCTTCCTTGGCACGGCTACGGAACACAAAACCCAAGGGTACGGGGTGTCCGGGGTTGGACCCCAGCCCCGGGGGGAACGATCCGGCAACACCACGCGTCTGTAGAGGACAGACACAGAGGGCGTTGCGTGCGACTTGGGGCGGGTTGTCCGGCCGGCACCCGGGGATCACCTACTCCCTGCGCCGGACCGGGAGGAGACGCGGGTCGTCCTTGGGGATGAGCGCATCCACCCCTGGACAGTGCGGTAATGGATGCAGGGCCCGTACTGTGGGTTCTGTCGCAGAAGTGTGAGCCGGAGTCCGTCAGAAGGGGGCGCGCGAAGCCCATGAGCGGTGTCATGAAGCGTATGGGGATGATCTTCCGCGCGAAGGCGAACAAGGCCCTGGACCGGGCCGAGGATCCGCGCGAGACCCTCGATTACTCGTACCAGAAGCAGCTGGAGCTGCTCCAGAAGGTCCGCCGGGGCGTGGCCGACGTGGCGACCAGCCGCAAGCGCCTGGAACTCCAGCTCAACCAGCTGCAGTCCCAGTCCTCCAAGCTGGAGGACCAGGGCCGCAAGGCGCTCGCGCTGGGCCGCGAGGACCTCGCCCGCGAGGCCCTCTCCCGCCGCGCCGCCCTCCAGCAGCAGGTGACGGACCTGGAGACGCAGCACGCGACGCTCCAGGGCGAGGAGGAGAAGCTCACCCTCGCCGCCCAGCGGCTCCAGGCCAAGGTCGACGCCTTCCGCACGAAGAAGGAGACCATCAAGGCCACCTACACGGCGGCGCAGGCGCAGACCCGGATCGGCGAGGCCTTCTCCGGCATCTCCGAGGAGATGGGCGACGTCGGGCTGGCGATCCAGCGGGCCGAGGACAAGACCGCCCAGCTCCAGGCGCGGGCCGGCGCCATCGACGAACTGCTCGCCTCCGGCGCCCTCGACGACCAGTCCGGCATGCACAAGGACGACATCCAGGCCGAGCTGGACCGGCTCTCCGGCGGTACGGACGTGGAGCTGGAACTGCAGCGCATGAAGGCCGAGCTGGCCGGGGGGACCTCCGACCAGAAGCAGGCCATCGAGGGCGGCGAGCAGTCCCCGGCCCAGCAGCAGCCGCAGGACGCCCCGCGGTTCGACAAGCAGTGACCGCCGCACGGGACACCGTGCCGACGACGACCGAGCCCCCGCCGGGGCGGCTCAGGAGGCCGACATGATCGTACGGATCATGGGGGAGGGGCAGGTGGCTCTGGCCGAGAGCCACCTCGCCGAGCTGGACAAACTCGACGAGGAACTCCTCGTCGAGATGGACGCCGGTGACGGCCCCGGCTTCCGCCGCACCCTCACCGCCCTGCTGAACCGGGTCCACGAACTCGGTGAACCGCTGCCGGACGACACCCTGGAACCCTCCGACCTCATCCTCCCCTCCCCGGACGCGACCATCGAGGAGGTCCGGGAGCTGCTCGGCGACGACGGCGACGGACTGATCCCGGGCACATGAGCCCCCGGCCCGCCGGGCCACCCGCGACCGGGCCGTCCACGGCCGCACCGCGCACACGCGTGCCGCGCACACGCGTGCCGCGCACACCGGAACCGTTCGCATCCGAACCGTTCGCGTCCGAACCGGTCAGTGCCGGTCCGTTCGCGACAGGTGCGGTCCTCACCGCCGGTCCGTCACCGGCCCGCCCCCCGTGCGCCCCCGCGACCCCGTACGGTGAACGGTCGTGAGCACCTTCCAGCGCGCCCGGCGCCGGCTGCGCGCGCACCCCTTCGCCCTGGACGCGGCCCTGGCCGCGGGCGTCCTGGTGTGCATCGTGGCCGGGTCCTTCGTGGAGCCGCACGGCCCCGACGGCGTCACCTGGAAGCTGCGCACGCCCGACGCGCTCAGCCTGCTCCTCATGGTGCTCGCCGCCGCCGCGCTCGCCCTGAGGCGCCGGGCGCCCCTCGCGGTCCTCGCCTTCACCGGCGGGGCCTCCCTGGTGGAGTCCGTCACCGGCGATCCCCGCGCCCCGGTCGCGATGTGCGTGGTCGTCGCGCTCTACACCGTCGCCTCCACCACCGACCGCCCCACCACCTGGCGGGTCGGCCTGCTCACCACGACCGTCCTCACCGGCGCCGCCATGATCGCCGGCCCGCTGCCCTGGTACGCCCAGGAGAACCTGGCGATCCTCGCCTGGACCGGGATCGGCGCCACCGCCGGGGACGCCGTCCGCAGCCGCCGCGCCTTCGTCCAGGCCATCAGGGAACGCGCCGAGCGGGCCGAACGCACCCGCGAGGAGGAGGCCCGCCGCCGCGTCGCCGAGGAGCGCCTGCGCATCGCCCGCGACCTGCACGACGTCGTCGCCCACCACATCGCCCTGGTCAACGTCCAGGCCGGGGTCGCCGCCCACGTCATGGACAAGCGGCCCGACCAGGCCAAGGAGGCCCTCGCCCACGTCCGCGAGGCCAGCCGCTCGGCGCTCGGCGAGCTGCGGGCCACCGTCGGCCTGCTGCGCCAGTCCGGCGACCCCGAGGCACCCACCGAGCCCGCCTCCGGACTGGACCGCCTCGACGACCTCGCCGGCACCTTCCGCAACGCCGGCCTGCACGTCCTGGTCGCCCGCGAGGACCGGCGCCCGGACGACGCCCCCGCACTGCCCGCCGCCGTCGACCTGGCCGCCTACCGGGTCATCCAGGAGGCGCTCACCAACGTCCAGAAGCACGCCGGCACCGGGGCGAGGGCCGAGGTCAGCGTCGTCCGGGTGGGCCCGCACCTCGAGATCACCGTCCTCGACGACGGCACCGGCACCGGCACCGGCACGGGCACCGGCCGGAGCGAAGCGTCCGGCCCCGCTCCGGCCGGTCCCGGCAACCGCGCCGGTGCCGGCAACCGCGCCGGTGCCGGCAACCGCGACGGTGCCGGCAACCGCGACGGGGGCGGCCACGGCCTGCTCGGCATGCGGGAACGCGTCACCGCCCTGCGCGGCACCCTCACCACCGGCCCCCGCTACGGCGGCGGCTTCCGCGTCCATGCGATCCTGCCCGTCGAGACCCGCGCGTCCGCGGCCCGCGACGGTTCGTGACCCGTCCGCGGTCCGGGACGGCCCGTGACCACCGCTCCCGGGGGACCCCATGACCATCCGCGTCCTGCTCGCCGACGACCAGGCCCTGCTGCGCAGCGCCTTCCGGGTCCTCGTCGACTCCGAGCCGGACATGGAGGTGGTGGGCGAGGCGTCCGACGGCGCCGAGGCGGTCCGGCTGGCCCGGGAGCGGCGCGCCGACGTCGTCCTCATGGACATCCGGATGCCCGGCACCGACGGCCTCGCGGCCACCCGCCTGATCGGCGCGGACCCCGAGCTCGACGGGGTCCGCGTGGTGATCCTGACGACCTTCGAGGTCGACGACTACGTGGTGCAGTCGCTGCGGGCCGGCGCCTCCGGCTTCCTCGGCAAGGGATCCGAACCCGGCGAACTGCTCAGCGCCATCCGGATCGCCGCCGAGGGCGAGGCACTGCTGTCCCCGGCCGCCACCAAGGGGCTCATCGCCCGCTTCCTCGCCCAGGCGGACCCGTCCGACGACGCCGGCCGCGACCCGGCCCGCGCGCGGCGGCTCGACTCGCTGACCGTGCGGGAGCGCGAGGTGCTGGTCCAGGTCGCCGGCGGCCACTCCAATGACGAGATCGCCGAACGCCTGGAGGTCAGCCCGCTGACCGTGAAGACACACGTCAACCGGGCCATGGCCAAGCTGGGCGCCCGCGACCGGGCCCAGCTGGTGGTCACCGCCTACGAGACCGGCCTGGTCCGCCCAAGGGCGGACCGAACGCCACCGCGTGTACTGCGAGGGGAGTAGCCGCGGCCCCGAGGAACGGGACTCCGGGCCTACGGATCGCCCCCTCCCCATGCACCACTGTGTAGAACGGGCGCCCGGCTGCACCCGCCGTGCCCCCGCCCGTGCCCGTGCCCGCGCGCCGGACGGTGGCGGTGGACGCCCTCACGACCGCACCCCCGACCGTCCTTCCACCCGCCCGCAGACGCCCGCAGACGTCGGCGGACGCCCACAGAAGAGAGATGCCTAACCCATGTCCTGGCTGGCCAGATTCAGCCTCGCGCAACGCGCCCTGATCGGACTCGTGTCGATCATCGCGCTCGTGTTCGGGGCGATCGCGATACCTCAGCTCAAGCAGCAGCTGCTGCCCACCATCGAACTGCCCATGGTCTCCGTGATCGCCCCCTACCAGGGCGCCTCGCCGGACGTGGTGGAGAAGCAGGTCGTCGAGCCCATCGAGGACAACCTGGAGGCCGTCGACGGCATCTCCGGCGTCACCTCGACGGCCAGCGAGGGCAACGCCGTGATCATGGCGTCCTTCGACTACGGCAACGAGACCAAGCAGCTCGTCGCCGACGTCCAGCAGGCCGTCAACCGGGCCCGGGCCGTGCTGCCCGACGGCGTGGACCCGCAGGTCGTCGCCGGCAGCACCGACGACATCCCGACCGTGGTCCTCGCCGTCACCTCCGACAAGGACCAGCAGGCCCTCGCCGACCAGCTCGACCGGACCGTGGTCACCGAACTGGAGGCCATCGAGGGCGTCGGCCAGGTCGCCGTGGACGGCGTGCGCGACCTCCAGGTCACCGTCACCCCCGACGACGCGAAGCTCGCCGGCGCCGGTCTCACGGCGCAGTCGCTCCTGCAGGCCCTCCAGGCGGGCGGCGCGACCGTCCCGGCCGGATCCTTCGACGAGGAGGGCGCCAACCGCACCGTCCAGGTGGGCGGCGGCTACACCTCGATCGAGCAGATCGAGGACCTGATGGTCACCGGCGAGCCCGGCGGCAAGGGCAAGCCGGTCCGGCTCGGCTCGGTGGCGGAGGTGGAGCAGCGGGAGGCCGCGGCCGACTCCCTCACCCGCACCAACGGCGAGCCCAGCCTCGCCGTGGTGGTCACCATGGACCACGACGGCAGCGCCGTGGCGATCTCGGACGCCGTCGACGAGAAGCTGCCCGACCTGCGCGAGGCGCTCGGCTCGGGCGCCGAACTCACCGTCGTCAGCGACCAGGGGCCGGCCGTCGCCAAGGCCATCGAGGGCCTGACCGTCGAGGGCGCGCTCGGACTGGTCTTCGCGGTCCTGGTGATCCTGGTCTTCCTGGCCTCGATCCGCTCGACGCTGGTCACCGCGGTGTCCATCCCGCTGTCCGTCGTGCTCGCGCTGATCGTGCTGTGGACGCGCGACCTGTCGCTCAACATGCTGACCCTGGGCGCGCTGACCATCGCGATCGGCCGGGTCGTCGACGACTCCATCGTCGTCCTGGAGAACATCAAGCGGCACCTCGGCTACGGCGAGGAGCGCCGCGAGGCGATCCTGGGCGCCGTCCGCGAGGTGGCCGGCGCGGTGACGTCCGCGACGCTGACCACCGTCGCCGTCTTCCTGCCGATCGGCCTGGTCGGCGGCATGGTGGGCGAGCTGTTCGGCTCCTTCAGCCTCACCGTCACCGCGGCCCTGCTCGCCTCCCTGCTGGTGTCGCTGACGGTCGTCCCCGTCCTGTCGTACTGGTTCCTGCGTCCCCCGAAGGGCACCCCCGAGGACGCCGAGGAAGCACGCCGGCTGGCCGAGGAGAAGGAGGCGAAGAGCCGTCTCCAGCGCGTCTACGTCTCCGTCCTGGGCTTCGCCACCCGGCGCAGGCTGGCCAGCCTCGCCATCGCGGTCGTCGTCCTGCTCGGCACCTTCGGCATGGCCCCGCTGCTCAAGACCAACTTCTTCGACCCGGGCGACCAGCCGGTCCTCACGGTCCGTCAGGAGCTGGAGCCCGGCACCAGCCTCGCGGCGACCGACGAGCAGGCCAAGAAGGTGGAGAAGCTGCTCGGCGACACCGAGGGCGTCAAGGACCACCAGGTCACCATCGGCTCGTCCGGCTTCATGGCCGCCTTCGGCGGCGGCACGGACACCAACCAGGCCACCTACCAGGTGATGCTGGAGGAGTCCGCGTCCTCCGAGGACGTGCGGGAGCGCATCGAGAAGGGCCTCGCCGGACTCGACGGCATCGGCACCACCACCCTCGCCAGCGGCGACGGGTTCGGCAGCCAGGACCTGAGCGTCGTCGTCAAGGCGGCCGACGCGCAGGTGCTGCGCGAGGCGACCGACCGGGTCCAGAAGGCCGTGGCCTCGCTGGACGACGTCGCGGACGTCACCAGCGACCTGTCGCAGAGCGTGCCGCGGATCTCCGTCCAGGCCACCTCCCGGGCCGCCGCGGCCGGGTTCGACGACCGGACGCTCGGCGCCGCCGTCGCCCAGGCGGTCCGCGGCACCCCGGCCGGCAAGGCGGTCCTCGACGACACCGAGCGGGACGTCGTCATCCGGTCGGCCGAGCCGGCCACCACGCTGGCCGAGCTGAGGAAGCTGCGCCTGGGCCCGGTGGAGCTGGGCGACATCGCCACCGTCGAGCTGGTGGACGGCCCGGTGTCCATGACCCGGATCGACGGCCAGCGCTCCGCCACCGTCACCGCCCGGCCGACCGGCGACAACACCGGCGCGGTCAGCGCGGAACTCCAGACGAAGATCGACGCGCTCACCCTCCCGGCGGGCGCGACGGCCGAGATCGGCGGCGTGTCCGCGGACCAGGACGAGGCGTTCGCCAACCTGGGCCTGGCGATGCTCGCGGCGATCGCGATCATCTTCATGCTGCTGGTCGGCACCTTCCGCTCGCTCGCCCAGCCGCTGATCCTGCTGGTGTCCATCCCGTTCGCGGCGACGGGCGCGGTCGGCCTGCTGATCGTCACGGGCACCCCGCTGGGCGTCCCGGCGATGATCGGCATGCTGATGCTGACCGGCATCGTGGTCACCAACGCGATCGTGCTGATCGACCTGATCAACCAGTACCGCGCCCAGGGGTACGGCGTCGTCGAGGCCGTGATCGAGGGCGGCCGGCACCGGCTGCGCCCGATCCTGATGACGGCCCTGGCGACGATCTTCGCCCTGCTCCCGATGGCGCTCGGCGTCACCGGCGAGGGCGGCTTCATCGCGCAGCCGCTGGCCGTGGTGGTGATCGGCGGTCTGATCACGTCGACGCTGCTGACCCTGCTGCTGGTCCCGACCCTCTACGCGATGCTGGAGCTCCGCAAGGAGCGGCGCGCGAAGAAGAGGGCCCTGAAGAAGGGCACGGCGGCCGGGGAGCGGGCGGACTCGGAGAAGCCCGCGGGCTCCCCGGACGAGCCGGCACCGACGAAGGTCTGACGCCCGCAGGCGTACGGCGAAGGGGCGCCCCCGTGGAAGTCGTCACGGGGGCGCCCCTGCGTACGTGCCCACGCCGTGAGCGGGCCACCGAGGACGCCCCGGCCGGCCCCGTTCCCCTCCGCGCGTCCGCCGGGCCCCGAGGCTTTACGTGGCCGCGTCCGCGTGATCGGCTTCGGCCTGTCATGAACAGGCAGCCTCTGCGAGGCTGCGGGGGAAGGGAAGAGCGCGCCGATGCGCAGCGCCACAGGGGAAACGACTCGGCCGTGCCCGCAGTGCGGGGCCGGGATCCGTGCGGACAACCGGTTCGTCGACTGGTGTGCGGCATGTGACTGGAACGTGGATCCGGCCGGGCCGGAGGAGCGGCCGGAGCGTCTGGAGAGGATGCGGCGCGCCCTGGCCCGCCGGCACGGCGAGAGGCTGCTCGCCGAGGTGACCACCGGGGGAACGCCGAGCCCGGGGCGGGACGCTCCCGCGCTCCTCGCCCAAGCGATCGCGCTCGGCGTCCACGGCGTGACCCTGGCCCTGACCGCGGGTGGGATCTGGTGGGTCGTGAGCGGCTGGGGCGGTGCCGGGATGGTGCCGGGCCTGTTCCTCCTGGCGCTCGCGTGGCCGCTCAGGCCGCGGCTGCCCGGGCTGCCCGAGGAGGGACCCCTGCTGCACCGCGCCGAGGCGCCCGAACTGTACGCGCTGATCGACGAGGTCGCCCGCGTGGCCGGCACCCGCGGCGTGGACGTGATCGCGGTCGACGCCGAGGCCAACGCGGCCGTCACGACCTACGGCGTGCGCGGCCGTCGTCTGCTGGTGCTGGGACTGCCCCTGTGGGAGATCCTCACGCCCCGGCAGCGCATCGCGCTGCTGGGGCACGAGCTCGGTCACTACGGCCATGGGGACGTCCGCCACGGGCTGGTCGTGGGGACCGCGTACCGTTCGCTGACCACGTGGCGCTACTACTTCACCCCCATCGCCGGTCCGACTCCGGGCGAGATGGTCGTCAACCTGTTCTACGTCGTGCCGTACTCGCTGATCCAGGGCGTGCTGATGCTGCTCGACCAGCTGACGCTGCGCGCGGCTCAGCGTGCCGAGTACCTCGCCGACTCCGTGGCCGCCCGTGCCGGCTCCACCGAGGCCGCCGTGGGGCTCATGGACCGGCTCCTCGTCGCGGACTCGGCCGCCGCCGCCCTGCGGATCGAGGCCAACAGGGTCCGGGCCGCACGGCGCGGCGGCAGGCGGACCGAGGACCGGGAGGGCGAACTGTGGGAGCACCTCGCCGCGCGCATGGATGCGATTCCGGAGCACGAGTACGAGCGTCGGCGGCGTGCCGGCGTCCTGAGGGGGCACAGCGTCGACTCGACCCATCCGCCGACGCATCTGCGGCGGGAGTGCCTGCTCGTCGGCGGGTCCGTGCCCGCGGCCGTGGCGGTGGACGGGGACCGGGAACGCCGGATCGCCGCGGAACTCGCCGACGCGCGCGGCACGGTGGCCCGGAAGATCGTCCGGGACGGTTTCGACGGTTAGGACCCCGGCCGGGTCGCGGCCGACGCGGGCGAGCGTGTCGTGCGGGGCGTGCGGAGCTTCCGGCGGGAGCGCGAGCCCGGTCCGGGGGAGCCTTCCCGGGCCGGGCGCGACGTCACGAGCGCAAAGGCCCCGACGATTCCGGACGGGGACCCGGCAAGGGGGTCCCGCGAGGAATCCTCGGGGCCTTCACGTGGGGGAGTCCCCCGCGCCCGGGAGGCCCGGTTACGGCAGCGCCAGCATCCGCTCCAGGGCCAGCTTGGCGAACCGCTCGGTCTCCCTGTCCACCTCGATGCGGTTGACCAGGTTGCCCTCGGCGAGGGACTCCAGGGTCCAGACCAGGTGGGGGAGGTCGATGCGGTTCATGGTGGAGCAGAAGCAGACCGTCCTGTCGAGGAAGACGACCTCCTTGCCCTCGGGGGCGAAACGGTTCGCCAGTCGGCGCACCAGGTTCAGCTCCGTGCCGATGGCCCACTTGGAACCGGCCGGGGCGGCCTCCAGCGCCTTGATGATGTACTCGGTCGACCCGACGTGGTCGGCCGCGGCCACGACCTCGTGCTTGCACTCGGGGTGCACCAGCACGTTCACGCCCGGGATGCGCTCGCGCACGTCGTTGACCGAGTCCAGGCTGAAGCGGCCGTGCACCGAGCAGTGGCCCCGCCACAGGATCATCTTCGCGTCCCGCAGCTCCTGCGCCGTCAGCCCGCCGTTCGGCCTGTGCGGGTTGTAGACGACGCAGTTTTCCAGGGACATCCCCAGGTCCCGCACCGCGGTGTTGCGGCCGAGGTGCTGGTCGGGCAGGAACAGGACCTGCTCGCCCTGCTGGAAGGCCCACTCCAGGGCCCGCTTCGCGTTGGACGAGGTGCAGATCGTGCCGCCGTGCCTGCCCGTGAAGGCCTTGATGTCGGCGGAGGAGTTCATGTACGAGACGGGCACGACCCGGTCGGATATCCCGGCCTCGGTCAGCACGTCCCAGCACTCCGCGACCTGCTCGGCGGTGGCCATGTCGGCCATGGAGCAGCCGGCCGCGAGGTCCGGCAGGACCACCTTCTGGTCGTCGCCGGTGAGGATGTCCGCCGACTCGGCCATGAAGTGCACACCGCAGAACACGATGTACTCGGCCTGCGGACGCGCGGCGGCGTCCTTGGCCAGCTTGAACGAGTCGCCCGTGACGTCGGCGAACTGGATGACCTCGTCGCGCTGGTAGTGGTGGCCGAGCACGAAGACCTTGTCCCCGAGCTTCTCCTTGGCGGCACGGGCGCGTTCCACCAGGTCCGGGTCGGACGGCGAGGGGAGGTCGCCGGGACACTCCACACCGCGCTCGCTCCTCGGGTCGGCCTCCCGGCCGAGGAGCAACAGGGCGAGGGGCGTCGGCTGGACGTCGAGCTCCTGGGTCTGGGCGGTGGTCACGACACACACCCTTTCTGTTCTGCGGCTCGCCGGGCCCGTGTGGACCGGACCGGCGGGACAAGCGGGACACCGGTTCGACTTTTCGTCGAATTGACGCTATCTATCATATCCGGCTCGCGTCACTTTGACGACGGCCATAGCGTCCATGTGACGTGAATCCCGGCAGTGACCCGTTCATTCCCCCTTCCGGTCCGGCCCGCCGGTCCCGGACGGTTCCGGAGCCGTTTCCCGGGCGGTTTCCCGGATGATGTCCGGAAGGAGGCCGGATGGACCGTTTTCCGCTCGCCGGGGCGTGTGCGAGCATGAGGAAGGAGCCGAGAGAACGAGTCCCGGCCCGGAATGAATCCGCGGCCCCGCCGGTTGCAACCGTCGGCAAGCAGTCTCCGTACAACCCGGGAGAGATGTAGATGTCCGTATCGGACGAGACCACCACCGTCACCGACGGCATCCTCGTGACCGAAGCCGCCGCGGCCAAGGTCAAGGCGCTGCTCGACCAGGAAGGCCGTGACGACCTCGCCCTGCGCGTCGCCGTCCAGCCCGGCGGCTGCTCCGGCCTGCGCTACCAGCTCTTCTTCGACGAGCGTTCCCTCGACGGTGACGTGGAGAAGGACTTCGACGGCGTGAAGGTCGTCACCGACCGGATGAGCGCCCCGTACCTGGGCGGCGCCACCATCGACTTCGTCGACACCATCGAGAAGCAGGGCTTCACGATCGACAACCCGAACGCCACGGGCTCCTGCGCCTGCGGTGACTCCTTCAGCTGAGCACGCCCCACCGCCGCCCGGGACCCCTCCCGGGCGGCGGTGGGGCG
>NZ_LIRG01000023.1 GCF_001419695.1 Streptomyces prasinopilosus | reverse complement strand
TCGTGGGTGTGCGTGTCGTGGGGGCCGTGCGGTTCGTGGGGGTGCGGGGGCTCGTGCGCGTGGCCGCCCGGTCCGTGGCTGTGGGCGTGGCCGTGGTCGTGGGCCGCCGAGAGTCCTCGGGCCAGGCCGTCGTCGCCGAGCCGGTCGTAGCGCTCCCACGCCTCGCGCACCCGTGCGTCCAGGACCCCCGCCACGGCGGGGGCCGGAAGCAGCGGCCCGCTCGGCACGCAGTGTTCGGGGTCGGGGACCGGCGGCGTCACCCACGCGGCCGGCAGCAGGACGACGCTCCGTTCGCCGAGGGCGCGGCAGCGCCGTACGCCCTCGGCCGGGTCCGGGTCGCCCCCGATCAGGGCGACCTCGACCGTGCGGTGCCGGCCGTACTGCCGCACCAGACGGGCGATCCGGAAGAGGTCCGCGTCGACGAACGGGTCGCCCGAGGGGGCGGTGACCAGCAGCGCCCGGTCCGCGGCCACCCGCGAGGCCGCCGCGCGGAGCCAGCCGACCAGGTGCCCCGCGGTGCCGAAGGGGTCCGCCAGCACCGTCCCCGCGCGGTCCTCGGCGGAGAGGGCCAGCAGGGTGCGGGCGGCGTCGGCGACCAGTTCCGGATCCCTGCCCAGGGTCATCGGCACCACGCAGACGGGTTCGCCCCGGGCGCGCGACGCGCTCACGCACCGGAACAGTTCGCGTCCGCCGGCCACACAGGACACCCGGGGGCCCAGCAGGCCGCGCACGGCCCGTCCGCCGTCGCTCTCGTGCCCGCCGACCGCCACCACCGTGCACCGGGGCACGGGTCAGCCACCGACCGGGTCGTGGCAGGAGACGAGCTTGTTGCCGTCGTCGAAGGTCGCCTCCACCTGGAGCAGGGGCAGCATCTCCCGCACGCCCGGCATGGTGGCGTCCTCGTCGACCACGTTCCGGCCCAGCTCCATGCAGTCGGCGACGCTCTTGCCGTCCCTGGCCGCCTCGAGGATGGCCTCGGTGATGAGTGCCACCGATTCGCTGTAGTTGAGCTTCAGGCCGCGCTCACGGCGCTTGCGGGCCAGGTCGGCGACGACGTACACGAGCAGTTTGTCGATCTCTCGGGGGGCCAGGTTCATGGGGGAACGCCTTCCTCGGGGTAAGGGGTGCGGGACGCGGGCCCGGCACGGGGGGACGTACGGACCTCACGAGTCATCGGCATCGGCATCGGCATCGGCAAGGAGGGTGATGCGCGGCAGGAGGGGCACGGCCGCCAGCAGCGCCCAGGTGGTGATGTTGAACGGCCAGGTGAAGGTGTGGCTGCCGAAGGTCTCGAAGAGCACCGCCAGGGAGGCCGTCAGGGCGGTGGCGGAGGCGGCCGCCACCACCGTGAAGCCGTGGTTCCACGCGGTGGGGCGCAGCAGGACGACGCCGAACGCCAGGCTCGTCAGGACGGCGTTGTAGCCGTAGATGCCCTCGCCGATCAGGGCGGCGGGTGCGCCGAGGGCCCATGCGGTGAGCAGACCGACGACGCTTCCCACGGCGGCGAACAGGCCCACCTTCCAGCCGGCGAGGAAGAGACCGACCAGCATGATCAGGCCGACGTACCAGGTCCCGGCGAAGAAGATCTGGGAGATGTTCGAGAAGAACCCCTGCCACAGGTCGGTCCAGCTGACGACGGGGCTCCTGGGGGTGGCCGGGGTGACCGCCGTCTCCGGTGTCCCGTGCCAGACGCGCTCGTACGAGGGGGCGCCCAGGACCATCACGAGGGCGACGAGGCAGAACGGTCCGGTGAACGCCCTGAGGCCGAAGGGGTTGAGCAGGCGGTTGAGGGTGGCCGTGATCAGGGTGCACGTGACGGCGGCGCTGACCGCGAGGACGTAGGTGGAGGGGTGATGGCCGAGGTACACCACCATGGCGATGGCTCCGAGCACGCCGCAGTAGGTCATCAGGCCCTGGGTCACCGTGTCGTGCTCGACGGCGAGGAGGCGGGCGGTGAGCGTCGAGACCACCGCCCCGATGACGGCGAAGAGACCCGTCTCCCAGCTCTCCACCCACAGGGCGGCGAGGATGACCAGCGAGGTCCACACACTCGCCTGGAAGTCCACCTGGCCGATGCCGCGCAGCGCTCCGAGCGCCGTCCCCCTCGGGGAGCCGGACGGTGGCACGGGGTGCGAGGTCAAGGGCTGGGAAGCCACGTGTCTCCTTCGCGAAGAGGCCGCGGGTGCGCCGACGAGGGGATGCGGGGGTGTTCGCGGCCCGTCCGGAGGCGATTACCGGATCGCCACATAAAGTGACGATATGTACCTGTTGAGTGACGTGCATCTCCACCCCCATCCGGATCACACGGAAGGCTCACGCGCCCCCGTGGTCGCCGTCGTGGCGGTGGGGGGAGCCGTGGGTGCCCTCCTGCGCTACGGCGCCTCCCGCGCGTGGCCCAACGGAAGCGATGCCCATGCCCTCTGGCGGACCGGTGAGGCCGCCTTCCCCTGGACGACCCTGCTCGTCAACGTCGTCGGATGCTTCCTCATGGGAGTGCTGACCGTCACGCTCAAGGAACGGTTCACCCGCGCCCCCCGGCTGCTGAACCCCTTCCTGGGCACGGGCGTCCTCGGGGGCTTCACCACGTTCTCGTCCTACACCGACGACACCCGCAGGCTGTTCGAGAACGACCAGGCGGGCACCGCCGTCGGCTACCTCGTCCTGACCACGGCGGGGGCACTGGCCGGTGTGGCCCTCGGCGTGGCCCTGACGCGTGCCGTCCTGCGGCCGCCGGGGCGCACGGGGTCCGGCCGGGGGAGGTACTCCTGATGGGTGAATGGCTTCTGGTCCTGGCCGGCGGGGCGGTCGGCGCCCCGGCCCGCTACCTGATCGGCGAGGCGGCGCGCACACGCCTGCCGTCCGCCTTCCACTGGGGCACGTTCCTCGCCAACATGGCGGCGTCCCTGCTCCTGGGATTCCTGGTCGAGGCCGGAACCGAAGGCGCCCTCGGCAGCACCGGGCAGGCGCTGCTCTCGGTGGGGTTCTGCGGTGCCCTGTCCACCTGGTCCACGTTCTCCAACGAACTCCTGAGCATGGCCGACGGGCGCCGGATCGCCGGGGCCGCCGGGTACCTGCTGGCGACGGTCGCCCTCGGGCTCGCCCTGTCGTTCGCGGGCGCGGCCGCCGCCCGGGCCCTGTGGTGACCACGGCGGTCACCCGTACGGCACATCGATGGCGTGCCGCGATGCCCTCGCTCGACCGGTGGCGCACCGTCCGTTCGGCGCTGTCCTTCGGGCTCTGCTTCGGCGTCGTGACGGCGGTCGCCGGCGTCCCGTACGGGGTCTTCGCCGCGATCGGCTGCTACGTCGACGCCTACGGCACCCGGGACCCCTACCCGCGGCGGGGTCCGGTGCTCGCCCTGCTCTGCGCGGGCTTCGTCCTGGCGTTCACGGCGGGCTCACTGGCCGCGGGAGACGTGTGGGCGATGACGGCGGTGCTCACCGTCGTCTCGGTCGCGGCCACCCTCGTCGTCCGGACGCTCCGCCTGAGCGGACCGGGCAGCTACTTCGTCATCCTGGTCACCGCCCTGGCGGCCTTCCTGCCCCCGGTCGGCCCCGCGGAGACGGCGGCCCGGGCCGGCTGCGTCGCCATCGGGGTGACGGTGTCCTGGCTGTCCGCCATGTCGGGCCGGCTCGTGCGGCCGTACGAGCCCGAGGAACGCACGGTCTCGGCCGCCTTCCGGTCCGTCGGGGCGTTCGCGGACGCGACCCGCCGGGCCGCGGAGGCGCACCCGTCGAAGGACCTCACCGCCGTCCGGCGGAGCGCCTACACGGCGGTGCACGGGGCGTGGACGGCGCTCGACGACACCCGGCGCCGTCGCGCGGCGCCGGCCCCCCGGCGGCTGGCGCTCCACGCCCTCATGGTCCGGCTGGACGTCATGCTCGACGCGGTGCAGAGCGCGGCGGAGCGGCGCGGTGAACAGGTGCCGGCCTCATGGGGTTCCTGGCTGCGGGACGCGGCGGCGGCGGTGGGCACCGGCCGGACGCCCGGCTCCTGGCCGGTCGCGGTGGGAGCCCGGCCCGCGGTGCCACCGCTCGTGGCCGGCGACCGGGCACCCGCGTCACCCGCGTCACCCGCGTCACCCGAGGGTGCGCGGGTGCTCTGGCCCGTTCCCCTGCCCCCGCGCAAGAGCCTGGGAGCCGAACTGCGCCTCAGCCTGTCCTCCGCCTCCCCCGCTCCGACGATCGCCCTGCGGGTGGGGCTCTCCGTCGCGGTGGGCACCGTCCTGGGCTGGGCGCTTCCCCTCCTCCACCCCGCGTGGGTGGCGGTGGGGGCGGCCGCCGCGCTTCAGGGCGGGCCCGGTCAGCAGCCGTCGCAGCGCGTCGGCTCGCGGTTCGCCGGAACGGTGGCGGGAGTGGCGATCACGGTGCTGGTCGCCCAGGTCTACCGGCCCGGCGTGTGGGCGACCGTGGTCCTGGCCACGGTCGTGCACGCGGTCTCGCGTGCCCTGCCCCCCACCTCCCTTCTCGCACGCACCCTGTTGAACACTCCTGTCGCCCTCCTGCTCGTCAACGCCGCGTTCGTCGGCGGGCCGGGCCTGGAGCCGCTCGCGGCCTACCGGCTGCTCGACCTCACTCTCGGCCTGTGCTTGGGCGTGTGCGCGGCCCTGCTGGTGCGCGGTGTGCCGGTGCGCCGCGTGTGCGCCGCCGTCTCGGGGGCCGTGGCGGCGACGGGGCCGGCCGTGGCGGAACGCCTGCGGACGGGGAGCGCCGGCGCCGGGTCCGAGGGGGCCGCGTGGCAGCGGGCGGCGGATCTGTGGACCATGCACGCCTCGGTGCCCGTCGAGGAGATCCGCTCCACCGGCACCGCCGACCGGCTGTGGCCGGCCGTGCTGGCGGTCCGCCGCCTGCTCACCTGGAACGTCCTCGGCGGTCCCACGACGCCGGCCCCCGACGACGCCGCGCGGGCCGAAGCCTTCCTGCACGTCCTGGCAGACGCCGCGCGTGCGGGCCTGCCCGGCTCCCCCGGCCTCCGGTCGGCGCTGCCCCACCCGCTGCGGACGCCGGAGCCGGCCCACGAGCCGGAGGTGCGCAGGAGACTGGCAGCGCTCCGAGCCGCTCTGGAGCGTCCCGTTCCCCCGTCACCGGGGACGGCGGCACCGGACGGCGCGGACTGAGCCGGGCCGCGCGTCCGGGGCGGGCACACCGCGCCCCACCGTGCGTACCCCCCGGCCTCGGGCGGGACTGTTCGCGGACCGGCCCGTGCACGCGCCCCCGCGGTCGGGCCGTCGGAGCGGCCGGACCGGTGGCGGTGCGGCGCTCCCGCGGGACGCCGATCGCGGGGTCCGGGGGCTCGGCCGCCGGGCGGCGCGCGGGAGCCGGCCGTTTCGCCACCGCTCCGCCGGTCAGGCGGACGACACCGGGAGCACGTCCGGCGACAGGGCGGCCGCACGGGCCGTCGACGCCGTCATCCGGCGGCGGTGATGACGCCGGCACAGGACCTCGTAGCCGACCTCGTCCGGGGAGCCGGTGACATCGCCGACGACCACCTGCGCCCCCTCGACCACCATCACCCCGCCGACCGTGCGGGCGTTGTGGGTGGCCCGGGCGCCGCACCAGCACAGGGCCTCGACCTGGAGCACCTCGACCCGGTCGGCCAGCTCCACCAGCCGCTGGGAACCGGGGAACAGCTTGGAGCGGAAGTCGGTGGTGATGCCGAAGGCGTAGACGTCGAGGTCCAGGTCGTCCACCACGCGGGCGAGCTGGTCGATCTGCTCCGGCGCCAGGAACTGCGCCTCGTCCGCGATCACGTAGTCCGCGCGCCGGCCCTGCGAGAGGTGGTCGACGAGGTGCGCGTACAGGTCCGCGTGCTCCCCGACCTCCACCGCGTCGGTGACCAGGCCGAGGCGGGAGGACAACTTGCCCTCGCCCGCCCGGTCGTTGCGGGTGAAGATCATGCCCACCAGGCCGCGCGCCGACCGGTTGTGCTCGATCTGGAGAGCCAGCGTCGACTTCCCGCAGTCCATCGTTCCGGAGAAGAACACCAGCTCGGGCATGGGAGGTTGGGCACCTTTCGGCGGGGAGGAGCGGGTACGGGGCCGGCGGCACGCGGTACGGGGACGGGCCTCAGGAGCGTACTTCGAGGAGGGGGACCAGTTGTTCGGCAGGGGTCAGCGAACCGTGGTTGCCGACCATCGCCGACTCGTTGGGCTCCCGCTCGGAGGCGATGATCAGCACGTCGTCGCGGGCGGCGGCGACCACGTCGCCGATCCGGCGGTACACGCGGTCCTCGATCCGGGGGCCGAACCAGCCCGCCTCGATCGCCTCGTCGCGCGAGGCCACCCAGAACTGCTCGCCGAGCACCTCGCGCCAG
>NZ_LIRG01000229.1 GCF_001419695.1 Streptomyces prasinopilosus | reverse complement strand
CCCCTCCGCACCCTCTCACCGCGCCCTTCCACCGGCCCGGACACCACCAGCCCGGACACCGCCGGCCCGGCACCCAAAGCGGCCACTAGCGAACAAATACCGGCTCAGGGTGCCAAATCACACGAGATCGCTAAGTGCCGTTCTCTCGGCAGCTTGGCTTCCGCCGCTTCGGGTAGATGAAGAACCGCGGTTAGCCTGCAGGACGAGTGCGCCCCCTGGAGTCCTACTGACCAGGCAGCGCCGGACGTGGTAGTAGTGAACGCTCGTCGAGAGAGGCGGTCCGAATTGCGTAAACCAAGTCACACCCGTTCAGTTGGCTGTTGGACAGACAAACTCGTTTGACGGGTACGACACGGGGGTCAACACGTGCAGGAGATAGCAGAACTAATTTCGAGTCGCTTCAGCCGGGCAGAACCGCGAAGACGTGTCATCGCCTACATGGAGGGGCTCCTGTCCCCGACTCTTCGGAAAAGCGCGTTCGCCCTGGCCAGTCACGCGCATGAGGCCGCGCCCGATGGAATGCAGAGGTTACTGCGGACCGCGAAATGGGACGCCGACGCCGTGCGCGACGATCTGCGCTCCTATGTACTGCAGCACACCCGGAACGAGAACGACGGAATTCTGGTTCCCGTCCGAGAGACGTTCATCAAGAAGGGCCAGCACTCCGCAGGAGTCGCCTGGCAGTACTCGAGCGCCCATCAGCGCATGGAGAACTGCCAGATCGGGCAGTTCCTCGGGCATACCTCGGAGTCGGGGAGCGGCCTGATCGACCGGGAGCTGTACCTGCCCCGGCAGTGGCTCCGGGACCGGCCGCCGCACGACTGCGCCGGTCTGCCGCGCGACATCTCCTACACCAGCAAGGCCGGGCTGAACCGCAGGATGATCACGCGGGCGCTGGAGAACGGGCTGCACACCCCCTGGGTGTCGGTTCCCGAACCCGACCTGTGGGACGAGAGCCTGCGGTGCTGGCTCGACTCGCGCCAACTCCCCTACGTCCTCAGGCTCCGCTCCTCCGACGCGCTGGCACTGGCACCGTGCCGGATGCGAGCGGAGTGGCGTCTCCTCGAGAGGCGGGCACAGCACACGTCCACGCTGAACAGCCTCCCCTGGAACACCCTGCGGCTGCGGCAGGAACCGAGCGGACGCACCTTCTGGCTGCTCATCCACACCTCGCCCGACACGGCGCGCCCCCACTACTTCATCTGTTCGGGGCCCGCCACCACCACCATCCCCGAGCTGATCCGCGCGGTGAGAGCCCAGTCGGCCATCCGCCAGTGCCTCGACGCGACAAGGGCCGACGCCGGCCTGCACGAGTACCAGGTCCGCAGCGTGACCGGCTGGAACCGGCACACCACGCTGTCGCTGCTGGCCCACGCCTTCAGGTCCTTCGCCCTGAACGCACCGCGGCCGCACCTGTCCCCCGCCGCGGGCCGCGGTCCACAGGCCCATTGAAAGCGAGACGAGAACGCATGACGATGCGGTCCTCCACCGATCCCGCACCACCCGGCCCGTACGACGAGCTGTTCGCCTGGAGCGCGCACATGCGAGCCACCGAACCGGTCTTCTACGACGATTCGCTGGGCGTGTGGCACGTGTTCGGCTACGCCGACGCCAAGCGGGCGATCACCGAGTACGAGACGTTCTCCAGCGAGTTCACCACCCCGGAGGAGGAGATGTCGATCTTCTCCACCGGCAACATCGCGCTGATGGACCCGCCGCAGCACCGCAAGTTCCGCAATCTGGTGGCCAAGGCGTTCACCCCGCGCAGCGTGGCCGGCCTGGAGCCCCGGTTGACCCGGCTCTGCGCCGAACTCCTGGACAAGGTCCCCACCGGCCGGCCCGTCGACTTCATCGAGGACTTCGCGTCCTTGCTGACGACGCAGGTCATGGCGGAGCTGCTCGGCATCGAGCAGCGGCACCGGCACAAGCTGCGCGAGTGGTCCGATGCCCTGCTCTCGCAGAACCGCACGGGGATGGAGCTGGAACCGGCGCTGCTCGCCGAGATCGCGCGCACCACCGAGGAGATGGACGGCTTCCTGCGCACCGAGCTGGTCCGCCGCCGCGAGCATCCCGGTGACGACCTGATCAGCGGGCTGGTGCGGGCGGAGGTGGACGGGGAACGCCTGGGCGACGACGAGGTCGTGGGCATCGTGACGATCTTCTTGGTCGGCGGCCACATCACCACGACGTCGGTGCTCGCCAGCGCGGCCCAGTGCCTCCATGAACACCCGGACGCACTGGCCGAGTTGCGGGCCGACCGCTCGCTGGTGCCGACCGCCGTCGAGGAGATCATCCGCTACCGGCCGCCGTTCTCCCGCGTCGTACGCCGCTGCACGAAGGAGACCCGGCTGGGCGACCGGACCGTCCCCGCCGGGTCCGTGGTGGTGGTGTGGCTCGCCTCCGGCAACTTCGACGAGGCGGTCTTCGCCGACGCCGAGCGCTTCGTCATCACCCGCACGCCCAACCCTCATCTGGGCTTCGGCAACGGGGTGCACTTCTGCCTCGGGGCGCCGCTGGCCCGGCTCGAGGTGCGCATCGCGCTGAACGCCCTGTTGGACCGTTTCGAGCGGGTGACCCTGCGCGAGTCCGCGGCGCCCCCGGACGCCTACGACCCCTTCGGCGGCATCCTGGCGCTGCGGAAGCTGGACGTCGTCTTCGAGGAGGCGCTCCCCGGGCGAGCCGAGTAGCCGCCGTCCCCCACACGGGCCGGTCCCGAGGCGCGCGTAGGGTGTTGCGCGCCCGTGCCCCCGTCACCGATCCCGCCCGCGACCGGCTCCGTCCCCGAGGAGAACACACGTGAACACCGGATTACTGCTGTCCCTGGCAGGTCTCGCCCTGCTGGACAGTGCCAGCATGGGGACCCTCTTCATACCGATATGGCTGATGCTCTCGCCCGCCCGCGTCGGGATGGGCAGGATCCTCGTCTACCTCGCCAGCATCGCGGTCTTCTACTTCGGCGTGGGCCTGCTGGTCGTGCTCGGCGCGGACGCGGTGTTCTCCGCCGCGGGTGACGCCCTGGAAAGCCGAACCGCCCTGTGGATTCAACTGGTCATCGGTGTCGGGCTGTTCCTGCTCAGCTTCCGCTTCGCCCCGAAGAAGGGCGAAGCGGGCGGGCGGGACGCGTCCAGCAGATGGCGCGAGCGCTCCGAGACCCGGTCCGCGTCGGTCCTGTGGATCGTCGGGCTCGCGCTGCTGGCCGCGCTCGTGGAAGTGGCGACGATGCTGCCGTACCTGGGCGCCATCGGCATGCTGACCACCTCGGGCCTCGACGGAGCCGCCGTCGTGGCCCTGCTGGCCGGCTACTGCGTGATCATGATTCTGCCGGCCCTGGTCCTGCTGGTCGCCCGGACCATGGCCCGGGACCGGATGCAGCCGCCGCTGGACCGGCTGAACGCGTGGTTCTCCAAGAGGGCGGACGGCGCACTGGGCTGGGTCCTGGCCATCGTGGGCTTCCTGGTCGCGCGGGACGCCGTGGCGCGCCTCTGGTACCCGGAGATGTTCGGGTCCTGAGACCCGCGGGCGGTGCTCAGCGGGCAGGCCTTGCCGCGTCCGGACCGGGCGCGGCAAGGCCGGTCCGGTCGGCGAGGAAGGTGAGCACGTCCGTGGCGAAGCCGATCGTGGCGCTCAGCGGCCTCGTCCCGTGGCCCAGGTCCTCGCACCGCAGCAGCACGCCGGAGGGGTCGGCCGCCGCGTGCTGGAGCGCCGCGCACATCTTGCGCGCGTGCAGCGGGTCCACGCGGGTGTCGTTGTCGAAGGCCGACAGGAGCACCGCCGGGTAGTCCCGCCCCTCGCGCACGTGGTGGTAGGGCGAGTAGGACAGCAGCCACTCCACCTGCTCGGGGTCGCTCGCGCTGCCGTACTCGTGGGCCCAGGCGGGGCCCAGCCCGGACCGCTCGTAGCGCACCATGTCGAGCAGCGGTGCCGCGCAGCTCACCGCGGCGTACAACTGCGGCTGCTGCACCGCGGCGGCCCCGACCAGCAGGCCGCCGTTGGACGTGCCGGCGATGGCCAGGTGGCGCGGTGTCGTCCATCCCTCGTCGATCAACCAGCGCGCGGCGGCGTGAAAGTCGTCGAAGGTGCGCTGCTTGTCCTTGCCGGTGCCGGCGCGGTGCCACTGCTCGCCCTGTTCCCCGCCGCCGCGGATGTGCGGTTCGGCAAAGACGCCGCCGGCCCGTACCCAGGCGGCGACGTCCTGCCCGTAGTGCGGGCGCGCGACCACGCCGAATCCGCCGTAGCCGCGCATGAGCAGGGGCCGGGGCCCGGACGGTCCTCCCGCCGCCTCACGCGGGACCACGAGTGCCATGGAGACGCGTGCTCCGTCGCTCGACCGGTAGTGCACGCGCAGCGTGGTGGCCCAGCCGGCGTCCGCCCCGGGCCCGCCGGCCGGGGCGGGGACGCCGTGCGGGCGGCCGGGAACCCGCCAGGGGGTCACGCCGCCGTCGCGTGCGTCGTAG
This sequence comes from Streptomyces prasinopilosus, assembly GCF_001419695.1. Taxonomy (GTDB): domain Bacteria; phylum Actinomycetota; class Actinomycetes; order Streptomycetales; family Streptomycetaceae; genus Streptomyces; species Streptomyces prasinopilosus. The sequence goes on along the minus strand of NZ_LIRG01000229.1, from coordinate 15,334 downwards.
CGCAGGACCCGTTGGGGGCAGGTGTAGTCGGTGTAGGAGAACCACGCCTCGCCGCCGCCCCCGGGCCGTGTCGTCAGCCCGCCGATCGTTCCGGCACCGGGCAGCGGCACGCGGGCCGTGAGGCTCCCGGACACGGCGTCGTGGAGAGTCAGTTCGCCGCATGCCTCGCGGGACCACAGGGCCAGGACGGAGAGGCGGGCGTCGGGCCCGTGCACCTGCACGGCCTCCTGGAGCACCGCGCCGGGCCGCTCCGCGATCACCTCGGTCCACGGACCGTCGGGGTCGGCGGGGTCGAAGGAGCAGAGCCTTCGGCCGCTCGCCCCGTCATCGGTCAGGACCCGGGCCACGCCGTCCGGGCCGATCTCCGCGGCGCTGTGGCTGCCCTCGGCGGAATCGACCGCCCGGAAGCGGGGCTTGCCGGGCGGACCGGCCGTGAGGTCCGCCAGCCAGAGCCGGTTGCCCCGGCGGCCACCGGTCCGTACGCCCACCACGAGCCATCGGCCGTCGTCGCTGACGGACAGGGTGTAGGCGGAGCTGGGGTCCATGCCGTCGCCCAGGACGGCCGGGTCGTCCCGCGGGTCCGTACCGATCCGGTGCCAGTGGACCCGCCGGTGCAGGCGCACGTCGCCCCGCGGTATCGCGTCGGCCGGGCGCCCCCGGACGTAGTAGAAGCCGTCCTGACCCGCGACCCAGGCGGGCGCCGGGCCGCGGGTCCGGTCCACGGGCCCCTCCACGCACCGTCCGGTCGCGGCGTCGAGAACGTACAGGGAGGGCTCCTCCCGGCCGTCGGCCGACAGCTGGCAGGCGACCAAGTCCCCCTCGGGGGAGGGCGCCCACGGGCCGAGCACCGTACGGCCCGACGGATCGTGGGCCTCCGGGTCGACCACGGTCCGTACGCCACCGGAGGGGCCGGCCGCACACAGGACCGGCTGCTCGCGGCCCGGCCCCGTGTGCTCGAAGAAGACGCGGCCGGCCCGCCATGACGGGACGCCGGTCAGCTCCGCGCCGGAGAGCGCCCGCACCTCCCGCTCCCAGGCGGCGCGCGTGGGATGCTCTCCGACGCTCCGGGCGAACCGGTCCCGCTGGAGGCGGAGCCAGTCGGCGGTCCTCGCCGACCCGGCGTCCTCCAGCCATCGGTACGGGTCCGCGACCACATGGCCGAAGATCCGGTCGACCGTGTCCTCGCGCGGCGCCCGCGAGGACACCTCCGACGCGCCGGTGCTACCCATCGTGCGACCGCCTCCCCGGTGCTACGCCCGCTGGGCTATGAAGTCGGCCATGGCCCCCACCGTCTTCAGGGTCCCGAGGACGTCGTCGGGGATCTTCACGGAGAACTTCTCCTCCACGGTCACGCCCAGCTCGACCAGTTCGAGGGAGTCGATGTCCAGGTCCTCCAGGAAGGTCTTCTCCTCCGTGACCTCGGCGGGGTCCACCGATGCCACGTCGGAGACGACGAGGGCGAGGTTCTGGATGGCTTCTTCTCGGTTCACAGCAGTTCTCTTTCGGTGAGTGGTGAGGGAAGGGTCGAACGTCTCCGCGGGACGGGACTGCCGCGCGGGTCCGGTGCCGCCCGGAGGGCCGCGCTCACGCGGCCCCCTGGCGGGCGGCGCCCGGCCCGGCCAGTTCGCCCCGCAGGTAGTGGTCACGGCACAGCCCCCGCTTGACCTTGCGGCTGCTGGTACGGGGAATCGCGCCCCACGCGGTGAGGACCACCTCGGCGACCGTGACGCCGTGCCCGGCCGAGACCGCCCGGCGCACGGCGGCGCGGACGCTCTCCGGGTCCGGGACCTGGCCGCGGACCTCGACGACGGCGACGACGCGCTCGCCGGCCTCGCTGTCGACGGAGAAGACGGCCGTCCCGCCGACGCCCAGCTCCGGGTCGACCGAGGTCTGCACCGTGAACTCGATGTCGGCCGGATCGTGGTTCTTGCCGTCGGCGATGACCAGGTCCTTCAGGCGTCCCGCGATGAACAGCAGGCCCTCGTGCAGGAATCCCAGGTCACCGGTGCGCAGCCATTCGCCCGGGACCGGGGCGCGGTCCCGGGTGGTGCAGCGGGCCCGGAAGACCTCCTCGGTGCGCTCCGGTCTGCGCCAGTAGCCGTCGGCGACGTTGGGGCCCTGGATCCAGATCTCCCCCACCTCGGCGTCGTCGGTCTGCGCCCAGGTCCGGGGGTCGACGATGGTGATGTGGACGTCCCGCAGCGGCACCCCGCACGTCACCATCTGCCGCGCCCGCGGGTGGTCGCCGGCGACCGCGATCACGCGGCCCTCGGCCAGGGCGTCGCGGTCGAAGGCGTGGATCAGCTCCGGCTTGACCCCGGCGGGCGGGGCCGTCACCCCGAGGGTCGCCTCGGCGAGCCCGTAGGCGGGCCCGTCGAGTCCCTCCCGCAGTCCGCAGGAGGCGAAGGCCCGGTTGAACCGGTCCATGCTGTGCGGGCGGACGACCTCGCTGGCGTTGACCATCCCCTCCAGCGAGCTGAGGTCCAAGGTCCGCTTCTGGGCCTCGGTGATCCGGTCGATGCACAGGTCGTAGGCGAAGTTGGGTCCGCCGGCCCAGACCGCGCGGAAGTCGGTGATCAGCTTCAACCACCGGTACGGCGACTGGATGAACGCCCCCGGGCTGACGTTCACCGCGTGGGCGCCCACGCTCAGCGGGATCGCCAGCCCCATGATCAGGCCCATGTCGTGGAAGAAGGGGGCCCAGCTGGCGATGGTGCAGCGGGGCTGCAGGTACACCGTCACATCGGCGATCTGCCACACGTTCGCGGCCAGGTTGCCGTGGGTGATCCGGACTCCGCTGGGCGTGCCGGTGGACCCCGAGGTGTACTGGAGATAGGCCAGGGACGTCGGGGAGATGCGCGGCTCCTGCCACTGGGTCGCGCTCTCCTCCGCCAGTTCGTCGATGAGGAGCGTCTCGGGCCGGGACGGTCCGAGGGCGTCGAGCAGGGGGGTGACGCGGCCGGCCGTCTCCGCCGTGGTCAGGATCAGGAGCGGATCGGCGTCGGCGAGCACCGCGCTGATCCTGTCCCGGGTCCGGTGGACGTCGGGCGCGGGGAGCGGTACGGCCACCAGTCCGGCGTACAGGCATCCCAGGAACGCCAGCACGTAGGAGATCTCGTGCGGGCAGATGACGGCGACGCGGGAGCCCTGCGGCGCCCGGCCCTGGAGGCAGGCCGCGACGGCCCGCGCCTTGCGGTCCAGTTCCGCGTAGGTCACCGTGCGGATGAGCCCGTCGGGGTCGTCCGCGTACTCCGCGAAGGAGACGGCCGGGTCGTCGCCGGAGGTACGGGCGAGTTCCCGCACCCTGGCCACCAGTCCGTCCCTGAGCACGTCCGGGGCGGCGGGGTTGGCCTCGGTCCACATGTGCTGTGTCCTCTCTCTTCCCTGAGGTCGGCTCAGTGCTTCTGCAGGAGGTGCAGCATTTCCCGGTCCAGCCGGTGCCCGTGCCAGTCCTCGTACGCGACGTCCGCCCGGCCGGAATCGAGCACGCCGAAGGGGCCCCGCAGGTTCCACAGCGCGTATCCGATGCCGTGATCGGTCAGCAGCCCGAGCGTGTCGTCCAGCCAGGGCAGCACGACGTCGTGCGGGACCTTGTTGTGGGCGCCCGTCTCCCCGGCGTGGACCCCGATCCCGGAGTCGGCCAGGTCGAGCCACGGCTTGAGGGAGGCGGCCAGCCGGTCCCGGTCCCAGTGCGCCTCACCGAGCACGCCGCGGCCCTGCAGCAGGGTCCGGACGGGCTCGTCGAGCCCGTCCGGCGGCGCCGGCAGGCTCATCGGCCAGGAGGGTGCGTTGCTGGTCAGGTCGAGCCCCTGGGGCGAGTACTCGCAGCGGTGGTGCGACAGGGCCAGCGGCGCGAAGCCGTGCAGGCTCTGGGCGACGCCGTGCGTGGTGCACCAGTCCGCGGGGACGGGCGTGTAGGCCCAGTCGAGCCCTTCGACGAGGAGCAGCCGGTCGGGGTCCTTCGCACGGATCGCGCGCACCGCCGCCCCGTACACCGCCAGGATGTCGGCGTCCGTGAGGCCCGGCACGAGGGCCGTGGCCGGAGGCTCGTTGACGATGTCGAAGCTGAGCCGGGACGACGGTACGCCCGCGTAGCGCTCGGCGAGGATCTCCCAGAAGTGCACGAAGAGATCCCGCGAGCCGTACTCGTCGGGCACCCACAGGGTGCCGTGCTCGGGCTCGTTGTAGGGGTAGCCGAAATTGGTGTGGCCCGGGGCGCGCCACATGGTGAGGGAGACGTGCACGTCGTAGGCGGCGCCCAGTTCCACGACCCGGTCGAGGATGGCGAGCCGGTCCTCGGGGTAGACGCGCCGTTCGCCGTCCCCGATGAAGTAGAGGTAGGAGAACGGCACCCGGACGAAGTCGAATCCCCAGTCGCGCGTCCACCGGAAGTCGTCCTCGCTGACCCGGTTGTCGTCCATCGGCATCAGTTCGCTCCAGCGCGCGCTGGTGGCGAACATCTGGTGCAGGTTGAACCCCCGCCACCGGGGCAGTGCCGTGCTGTCCATGTCTCTCCGTCTCTCGCTGTTGCCCTCCGCCGGCCGGCGGGGCGTCGTGCGTGCGTCGCGGGGTGTACGGCCCCGTCCGTGCCGGGCCGCTCAGTACCCGGCCGCCTCGATGCCGACGGGCACGTCGTCGTCGGGGACCCGGACGCGGACGACCGAGAACTGGCCCTTGCCGGCGCGCTCGACGGCCTCCCGCAGTGTGCCGTCCAGGGCCGCCGGATCCGTGACGTCCGCTCCCCACCCGCCGAAGGCCGTCGCCACCCGGTCGGGACGGTCCGCCGCCCGCCACTCGGTCAGGGCGCGGGACCGGTCCCCGGCGCGGGAGCGCCGGGGCCAGCCGAAGCCGCCGTTGTCGAACACCACGGCGATGACGCCGAGTTCGTGGTGGCGCAGTACGTCGAGCGCTCCGACGCTCATCCGGAAGGCACTGTCCCCCGCCAGCAGAAGGGTGGGCCGGTCCGGCCGGGCCAGCGCCGCGCCGGCCGCCGCCCCCAGCCCGAACCCCATCATGGTCTGCTCCCCCGGGCACACCACGGAGGTGTCGCGGCCCAGGGACAGTACGGGGTAGTGGTAGCTCCAGATGTCGTGCAGCCCGTTCTCCTGCACCAGGTTGAAGTCGGTACCCAGCACCCCCTGCGCCGCGTGCAGCACGGCGCGCACCGGTGAGTCGGCGAACCGGGCCGACCGGTGGCGGCGTTGGGCGCCGGCGACCTCCGCCTGCGCCGCGGACCACGCCGGGTCCCGGACCGCCCCCCGGGCTGCGAGGCGGTCGGCCAGCTCGTCCACGACGAGGCCGACGTCGCCCAGCAGGGCGTGGCGCACCTCGCAGCCCTCGCCGAAGGCCCGCACCGCGTGGTCCACCTGCACGACGTCCGCCGTCCGCCAGGACTGCCAGCCCATGCGCGCGGTCTCCTCCAGCCTGCTGCCGAGGACCAGGAGCAGGTCCGCCTCCTCCAGCAGCCGGTGGGCGGGGGGCGTGGTGTAGAGGCCGACGAGTCCGAACGCCCGCTCGTGGTCCTCGTCCACGGCACCCCGGCCGGCCGCCGTGGTGAAGACGGGGCAGGCCAGCAGCTCCGCGAGTTCCGCGAGTCTGCCGACGTCGGCCCAGCGGGTTCCGCCGCCCGCCACGACGACCGGTCTGCGCGCGGCGCGCAGCGCGTCGGCGGCCGCGTCCAGTTCGTCCCGCGGCGGCAGGGAGCGGAGCGGGCGTACGGGCGGCAGCGCGGCCGGCACGGCCGCCTCGGCCGTCGCCACCTCCTCCGCGATCTCGACGACCGTCAGGCACGGCCCGCCGTCGACCGCCAGGCGCACCGCCCGGCGCACCGCCCAGGAGACCTGGCCCGGGGTCTCGACGCGATGGGTCCAGCCGGCCAGGGACTCGACCATCCGCAACTGTTCCAGGTGCTGGAACGCGCCCTGCCCGATGTGTTCGACGGGCACCCGGGTCGTGATGACGACGAGGGGCACGGACAGGGACGCCGCCTCCAGCAGGCCCGCCAGGGAGTTGGCGAAGCTCGGGCCGGAGTTCAGCGCCAGGACGACCGGTCCCCGGCCGGTGACGGCGTGGCCGGCGGCCGCGCAGGCGGCGATCCGCTGGTCCCCGACCACCCGGACGTCGAGTCCGGGGACCTCCCGCGCGGCGTCCAGGAGGCCCGGTTCGTCGGAGGGGATGCCGAGGACCATCCGTACGCCCGCGTCCGCGAGGGTGCGGGCCACCACGCTCCAGCAGTCGCCGGTGGCCGCTTCGTCCCGGGTCTCAGGCATCGAGGTCTCCCGCGGAGGCGTCCGGCTTCATGCCCAGTTCGGCCGAGAGCAGCAGCGGCCGCGCAGTCACGGTCCGGCCGACGCGCACATGACTGGCCTCGGGGCCGTAGCCGCCGAGTGGTTCGTTGCCGTTCTCGGCGTCGAGCGCCGTCCGTTCCCGCAGCAGCACGCTCGTACCGCTGCGGCCCTCGCGCACCGCGTCCTCGCCGTACACCGAGACGTACATCCCGCGCCGGCGTTCGGTGTGGCTGTCCAGCCACCGGACGACGTCCTCGCCCGTCGAGTAGCGCATCACGCACAGGACCGGCGAGAAGAACTCCGGCGGGCAGAAGTCCGGGTCCCAGGGCAGGTCGATCACCGTGGGCGCGACCAGGCCCGTGGCGGTGTCGACCCGGCCGCCGCGCACCGTGCGGCCGGGGTGGCCGGCGAGGTACCCGGCCGCCTGCTCGACCGCGTCCGGGTAGCTCAGCGGCGCGACGACGGTGGTGGGGTCGGCGCGCGCCCCCACCGGGACGTCGGCCACGGCCTCGCTCATGGCGGTGAGGAGGTCGTCGGCCACGCTGTCGTGGGCGAAGACCACGTCGGGACAGAGGCAGTCCTGGCCCGAGTTGTACATACGGGTACGGACCACGTCCCCGGCGACGGCCCGCACGTCGGCCTCCGCGCCGACGACGACCGGGTTCGGCCCCGAGCCGAAGGCGAGGAAGACCGTGCGCTCGGGCAGCTTGTCCCCCACCGCCAGCGCGTTGGCGGGGCGCCCGTTGAAGACCACGACGTCCGAATCGGCGCACCGCGCGACGAACTGCTTCTGCGTCAGTGACACCAGCTCGATGGACAGTTCGTTCTTGAACTCGGGAGCCGAGGTGATGATCCGGTGGATGTGCCGGGACTGCTCGGCCACCCGCTGGGAGGGGCGCATCGTGATGTGCGAGGAGTACAGGAGCGGGATGATCCCGAACAGCACGTAGGAGTAGAGCACGTTGTTCGACGGCAGGAAGACCCCCAGACCGCCGGTGGGACGCGGGCGGTGCGCCTCCAGCTCCCCCCGCGCCCCGCGCAGGGCGGCGATGGAGTTGGCGACCTCGTCGACCGCGGCCGTCCGTGTCCCGAACGTCTCCAGCACGGCGACCAGCTCCGCACGGTTCTCCCAGAGCACCTCGGTCGCCAGCCCGGCGAGGCCGCCGACGGTGCTGCCGGGCGGCCCGCCCCTCACCGTGACAGCGGCGTCGCCGGTCAGTAGTTCGGACACGTTTCCTCCAGAGTCGGGAGTGGCCTGCGGTCGAACGGGGAAGGCCGGTCCGCCGGGCGACGAGGCCGGCGACGGCGGCGGCGTCGGCCCTCAGTCCAGCGCTCCGCTGCGCAGGGCCTTGAGCGGATCGCCGTTGTCGTACATGCCGACCAGGCCCCCGTCGACGTGGGTCGCGTCGTGCGCGACGTAGCCCAGCAGCGCCAGCAGCTCGTCCCCCAGGGCGGCGGCCTTCTTCGGCGGCACGGCCAGCATGTTGTTGTCCACCGGGCGCAGCCATCCGGCGCAGTAGCTGAGTGCCAGACCGCGCCGGGCCTGGTCCTGGGTCTTGTTGGCGCCGCCGCCGTGCAGGACGTCCCCGCGGAAGAAGAGGGCGTCGCCGGGCTCCATGACGGCGCGGCCTATCTGGTCGAACCGCGGCCGTTCGCCGAGCGGCCACCGGCAGCTGCCCGGTACCACCCGGGTCGCCCCGGTCTCCTCGGTGAAGGGGGTCAGCGCGATCATCGCGGTGACGTTCCACGGGTGTTCCTCACGGGGCAGCCGCGGCCACCAGGAGCCGGTGTCCCGGTGGATGAGCTGCGCCGACTCCCGCGGACCTATCTGGATCAACTCCGCCAGGCTGAGCAGGATCTCGTTCGACCAGTGGGCGAGCAGACGCCGCATGCTCGCGACGATCTCGGGGTGCGTGATGAGGGGGTGGGACGCCTCGATCTTCCCCGGCACCCCGTGCAGCCGCAGCGTCTTGCGGCCGAGGAACTTGTCGTACAGCTCGGACCCGGTGTCCGAGCCGGTGCCGCGGGGGTTGGCCTCGAGCCACGCGTCGAGCTCCCGGTTGAAGTCGTCGACGAGGGAGCGCTGGACGATTCCCGGGACGATGGCCGCCCCGAGGGTGCGGACGCTCTCCTCGATGGCCGGCCAGTCGTAGGGCGCTCGGTACACGGGTACGGCCGGACGGTCGCCCTGCGGGGCGCGCGTCGCCGTCGCCGTCTGCCGGGGGGCCTCTTCCACCATGGTGCTACCTCTCTCTGTCTTTCCTGACGGGTCACGGGGCGGGGCGCCACCGGCGCAGCACGAGCACCGCGTTGTGCCCCCCGAAGCCGAAGGAGTTGCTGACGGCGACGTCCACCTCGTGCGTCTGCGCCTTGTGCGGCACGAAGTTGAGGCCGCGGTCCTCGGGGTCGTCGCAGTTGATCGTGGGCGGGACCTGTCCGGTCTTGATGGCCTCGACCGCCGTGATGGCCTCCACGGCCCCGGCGGCGCCGAGCATGTGGCCCGTCATGCTCTTGATGGAGCTGACCGGGATCGATTCGGCGCGGTCCCCGAAGACGCTCCGGATCACCTTGGCCTCGGTGGTGTCGTTCTTCGGCGTGCTGGTGCCGTGCGCGTTGACGTAGTCGACGTCCGCCGGGGTGAGACCGGCGTCGGCCAGTGCCTGGTGGGCGGCGCGCTGGGCCGGCAGGCCGTCCGGGTGCGGGGCCGTGACGTGGTACGCGTCGGTGGTCGCGCCGTAGCCGGCCAGTTCGGCGTGGACCGCCGCGCCGCGGCTGCGGGCGTGCTCCTCGCTCTCCAGCACGACCACGCCCGCGCCCGCGCTCATGACGAAGCCGTCGCGTGCCCGGTCGAAGGGCCGGCACGCCTTCTCCGGTTCGTCGTTGCGGCGCGACAGGGCCTGCGACATCGCCGCGCCGTTGATGTCGAGCCGGGTGATGGAGTCGTCCACGCCGCCCGCGATCACCACGTCGGCCACGCCCAGGCGGATCATCCGCATGGCCTCGCCGAGGCAGGTGCTGCCCGTCGCGCAGGCCGTCGTCATGCACGTCGAGGAGCCCTGCAGACCGAACCGCAGCGACACCTCGCCCGCCGCGGCGTCCACGCTGCTGGTGGCGAAGAAGAACGGGCTGACCGCCCGTGGCCCGCGTTGCGCCAGCGCCTCCTGGGCCGCGACGGAGGAGCGGGTGGGTCCGCTGGCCGAACCCATCACCACGGCGACCCGGGGGGCCAGTTCCGGTGTGATCTCCAGGCCCGCGTCCCGCACGGCCTCGTCGGCGGCCACCAGTGCCAGCTGCACCGACCGGTCCATCCGGCGCGCGATCTTGCGGGGGAGGTACGCCTCGGGGTCGAACCCCTTGATCTCCCCGCCGATCCGTACCGGAAGATCCTCCGTCTCGATGCCGGTGAGCCGTGCGACCCCGCTGCGCCCGTCCAGCAGCCCCGCCCAGGTCTCCGGCCAGCTCAGGCCCAGCGGGGAGACCACCCCCCGGCCGGTGACGACCACCCGGCCCGATCGGTGCGAACGCGTGTCGGCAGTCATGCTCTTCTCCCTTGGTCGAATTCCCGCCGAGCTCGTTCCTCGAGCGAGGGGAGATCGGTCTTGCCCTTTCCGGTCACCGGAAAGCTGTCCATGACGACGATCTGGTTGGGCAGTTCGTAGTGCTCGAGCACCTGCGCGAACCGTGTGTGCCAGGCGGAGGACGAACCCCGGCCCGGGTCCTCGACCAGGTAGACCAGCCGCGCCCCGCCCCGCTCGTCCTCGACGGGCACGACATGGACCGGGCGGCCGCACTGTTCGGCCTTGCGGGCCAGGTGGGCCGGGTAGAGCGTGTAGCCGTGGCGGGTGAGCGCGGACATCCGGCCCAACACCCGCAGGCTCCCGCGGCCGTCGAGGACCCCCAGGTCGTGCGTCCGGTAGTCGCCCGTCTCCAGCGGGGCGGGCGGGCCCCCGCCGGCGGGGAGGTAGCCGGACATGACGTCGGGGGTCCGCACCCACACCTCCCCCGGACGCCCCGCCGGGAGGTCGCGGCCCCGCTCGTCGCGGACCGCTACCTCCACGCCGTCCAGCGGCAGGCACAGCTCGGGGTCCTCGGGCGCGGCCAGGGCGATGTTGCCGAGTTCGGAGGTCCCGTAGCCGTCGAGCAGCGGTGCGCCCATCGCCGTACGGAAGTCGAGCGCCAGCCGGTCGTCCAGAGGGGCCCCGCCCACGCACCACATGCGGACCGGGTGCGTCCGGCGCACCAGGTCCGGGCGACGGTCCAGCAGCCTGAGCATCGACCGGTAGGTGGAGGGGGTCGCGTCCACGGCGGTCGCGCCGTGCTCGTCGAGCAGGCGCAGCGCGCGGTCGAGCCGGCGGTAGGGCGTCAGCAGCAGGGAGCACCGCGCCATCCAGGCGAGCAGCACCAGGGAGAAGCCGTACTGGTGGGAGAAGGGCAGCAGCGGGGCGAGCACGTCGGACTCCCGGTAGCCCATGCGCCGAGCGGAGCGGCGGGTGTTCGCCAGGACGCTCGCTCCGGACCGCACGATCATCTTGGGCTCGCCCGTCGAGCCGGAGGAGCAGGTGATGAGCGCGTCCCCGCGGCGCTCCCACGCGTCGAGGCCGAGCGGCGCGTTCCCCCGTCCGTCCCAGCGCCCCGGGCCGGCGTCGTGATCGGCCGTCAGGGTGTCCAGATCGAGCAGGGGCACCGGCCCGTCCGGCAGCGAACCGTTGTCCTGGATCAGCCAGTCGGCTCCCGCCTGGACCGCGGTGTGCTCGGCGGAACGTGCGGAGCGGCCCCGGTCGATCAGGACGATTCCGGCGCTCAGGTGCATGAGGCCGAGCAGGACCCGCAGGTACGCGGCGGAATTGTCCGCGTACAGGGCGACCCGGTGGTGGGGCCGCACGCCCGCGGCGGAGAGCGCCGCGGCGGTCGCGGAGTCCTCGGACCCGGGCCGGGCGAGGAGAGCGGTCGCGCTGCCGGCCGCGGCGTCGAGCCGGCTCATGGCTGACGCCCGGGGAGGACGGCACCTCGCTGTGCAGTCGGCATGTCATCTCCTGTCTCCGTGATCCCGACGCGGGGCCCTCCCGGCACGCGGGAGGGGGGCGGGGCACCGGGCGGCGCCCGGGAAGGGACGAGGGGTCCCGCAAAGCCGAATCCATGCCTCACGGCCGACCTCTTGCCCAGGACGCTAACTGGCTCGAACACACTTCATGGCGGGTCGCGGGGAAAGCCGCCGAGACTACGGCACTTGAACGCTGCAGGGCCTTGTTCAGCCGCCTCGGAGAAAGGCTACGGGTAAGCAGCCGCCGGCCTCCCTCACGATAGTGCGGCACTTGGCTGAGGCGTGGGGATTGATCTGACTATCACTGCTTGACAACGACATGCACCGGCTGTTGGCTTACGGCCGAACAGACGCCCATCGACGCCTCGGCCATGGTTGGCCCTAAGCTCCGGACGCCCGTCGATCCCATGACAGGAGCAACGGCGAGGACGCCACTTCACTTTCCGTTCCAGCGTCACGAGAGTGAGATAAATGCAAGGGGAATTTGTTTCACTGCGCCCCATACGGGGACGCGACGATTACGACCTGATAGCCCTGTGGTCGGCGTCCGACGCCGGGTCCTACTCCTCCGGAAGCCAGGTCTTCATGACCGGCGAGGCCATGGAGGCCTTCGTGGCGAAGCACGGTCTCAACTACCTCATGGTCGTGGACCGCGACGGTGAACCCGTGGGCGGCGTCAGCTGGCAGCAGCTCGCCTACCCTGGGAGTTTCGAGGTCGGCAATGTGGTGGGCTCCTCCGAGCTGTGGGGTCTCGGGTACGGAGTGGAGTCGGTCAACCTCCTGCTCGAGTTCCTCTTCCACCAGCGCAACGCCCACCGCATCCACCTCATGACCGGCCTGTTCAACAAACAGATGGTGCAGATCTTCCTCACCGGACCGATCAAGACGGAAGGCGTTCTGCGGGACTTCTTCTTCCTCGACGGCGAATATCACGACGCCCTGGTCGGATCACTGCTGCGCGACGAGTACTACGCTTTTCTCGAAAGCCTGGGAACCAACCCCGTCGATCTGGTGGACCGGCAGGACAAACTGGATGCCCGCGCCATGCTGAACCAGCGAATACCGGAAATTCCCGCATGCCGGCCGGACGACCGATCGGGGGGCGATCGCAATGAATCTCCCACAGCGTGAACTCGCTTCCTGGATCATCGACTGGCTGACCAGGAATGCACCGCTGTCCCGCAGCGAGATCCAGGCGGACCACAGTTTCGAGGACTACGGGCTCTCCTCGATGAAACTGGTCTCCCTTTCCGGAGAGCTCGGTGAATTGCTGGGCCGGGAACTCCCCATGGACATCGCCTACAGCTTCCCGACCGTCACGACGCTGGCCGGGCACCTGTCCGGCGCCCCCGACGCGGAGTCCGCCGGGCCGGCCGAGCCGGAGTCCGCCGGGCCGGCCGAGCCGGAGTCCGCCGGGCCGGCCGAGGCGGAGGCCCCCGACGAGCGCGATCCCATCGCCGTCGTGGGGATCGGCTGCCGCTTCCCCGGCGGCGTACGCGGACCGGACCAGTACTGGCGATTCCTCCTCGACGGGAACAGCGGCATCCGCCGCCTCCCCGAGGACCGCTGGTCGGACCTGCCGGCGGGCGACCCGAGCCGGTCGGGAGCGGCCGCACTCGGCGGATTCCTCGACGGCATCGAGGGATTCGACGCCTCGTTCTTCGGCATCTCGCCGCACGAGGCGACCATGATGGACCCACAGCAGCGCCTCGTCCTCGAAGTCGCGTGGGAGGCCCTCGAACACGCCGGCATCCCCCCGCACACCCTTCGCGGGCAGCGGGCCGGGGTCTTCCTCGGCGCCGCCACGTCCGACTACGCCCCTTCCGACGCCCAGGACATGGGCGGCTGGAGCGCGACGGGCTCGTCCATGGGGGTCATCGCCAGCCGGCTCTCGTACGTGCTCGGCGCCCGCGGTCCCAGCATGCTGGTCGACACCGCCTGTTCGGCCTCCCTGGTGGCGATCCACCTGGCCTGCCGGAGCCTGCGCTCGGGCGAGAGCGTCGTCGCCCTGGCCGGCGGGGTCAACCTGCTGCTCACGCCCGCCGTGTCCGTCGCGTTCGAGGAGGCGGGGGTGCTGTCGCCCGACGGGCACTGCCGGACCTTCGACTCCGGGGCGCACGGCTACGGCCGGGCCGAGGGCGGCGGCGTCGTGGTGCTCAAGCGCCTCTCCGACGCCCGGCGCGACGGGGACCACGTCCTCGCGGTCGTCCGGGGCGGGGCCGTCAACCACAACGGGCGCTCGAACGGCCTGATGGCCCCGAGCCGGACGGCGCAGGCCGAGCTGTTGCGGGCCGCCTACCAGGACGCGGGCGTCTCCCCCGCCGCCGTGGACTACATCGAGGCCCACGGCACCGGCACCGTGGTCGGCGACCCCATCGAGGTGGGCGCGATGACCGAGGTCACCGGCGAGGGCCGCCCACCGGGCCGCCCGCTGCTCGTCGGCGCCGTCAAGACCAACCTGGGGCACCTGGAGGCCGCGGCCGGCGTCGCCGGCTTCATCAAGACCGTCCTGGCGCTGCGGCACGGCGAGATCCCGCCCGTCCTCAACTTCACCGCCCTCAATCCGGCGATCCCGGCCGGGGCCCCCGTGTCGGTCGTGACCGAGCGGACCCCCTGGCCCGCCGGCCGCGCCGCCCGTACCGCCGGCGTGAGCGCGTTCGGGTTCGGCGGTGCCAACGCGCACATGGTCCTGGAGGAGGCCCCGGCCGGCGCCCCGCTCCAGGAGCCGCCGGCCGCCACCGACGCGGCCCGGCCCGTCGTCGTGACCGTCGACGGCGGATCGGCCGATGCCTGCCGGGCCGAAGCGGCTCAGCTGCGCGACTGGCTCGCCGCCCACCGGGACCGGGCGACGGCGCGCGACCTCGCCCACACCACGACGGTCCGGCGTTCCCACGGCCCGGAGCGGGCGGCGGTCGTCGCCCGGGACACCGACACGCTCCTGGACCGCCTCGACCTGCTGGCCCGCGAAGGCGGCGGTACGGGCATCACCGTCGGCGCGGAACGGCACAGCAACCAGCCGGTGTTCGTCTTCTCCGGCCAGGGGTCCCAGTGGGCCGGCATGGCACGCGAACTGCTCACCGAGGACCCCGCGTTCGCCGGGAAGCTCGCCGAACTGGACGAACTGATCGCCGAAGAGGCCGGGTTCTCCGTGCGCGGGGTGCTGGAGCTCGCCGACGAATCCGCGCCGGCCCCCATCGACGTGGTGCAGCCCGTGCTCTTCGCGGTCCAGGTCGCGCTGGCCGCCTCCTGGCGGGCCCGGAGGGTCGAACCCGTCGCGGTGATCGGCCACTCGATGGGCGAGGCGGCCGCCGCCGTCGTCAGCGGCGCGCTGTCCGTGCGGGACGGCGTGCGCGTCACCTGTCGCCGCTCACGGCTGATGAGGCGGCTCGCCGGCCGGGGCGCCATGGCGGTCTTCCCCGTCCCGGCACAGGACCTGGAGGAGCACCTCGCGGCCCAGGGGGCCGCGGACGTGACGACGGCCGTGCACCTCAGCCCGTTCGCCACCGTCGTCTCCGGGAGTCCGGAGGCGGTGGACACCCTGATCGCCTCCCGTGCGCGGGAGGGGGTGGACGGTGTCCTGGTCCAGGTGGACGTCGCCTCGCACTCCCCCCAGGTCGATCCGATCCTGGACGAACTGGCCGTCGAGCTGGCGGATCTGCGGCCCCGTCCGCCCGTGATCCCGGTGTACTCCACCGTGGCGCCGGGCCGGGCCGACCTGATGGACGCCCGGTACTGGATCGACAATCTCCGCGAGCCCGTCCGCCTGGCGGACGCGGTCCGCGCCGCCGCGCGGGACGGGCACGAGGTCTTCGTCGAGGTCAGCCCGCACCCCGTCCTGGTCCGTCCGGTCCACGACACCCTGACCGACTTCGGCATGGACGACGCGGTGGTCCGGCCCACCCTGCGGCGGGGCGAGGACCCCCTGGAAGCCCTCACGGAGGCCGCCGCCCACCTGCACTGCCTCGGCCACCCCATCGACTGGGACCGGGCGGCGGCCTCCGTGAGG